>DAIOWA010000101.1:0-7849 GCA_036758705.1 Pyrinomonadaceae bacterium
GATCGGCGGATTCATAACCGTCGCCGTGCTGATGTGGAAATATCAGCTCAACTTCTGGAAGGTGGCGGACGCCTTCGCACCCGCCGTCGCACTCGGCCAGGCGTTCGGCCGTCAGGGCTGCTTCGCCGCCGGCTGCTGCTGGGGCAAGCCGACCGATTGGTTTTGGGGCGTGCATTTTACCGAAGCAGGCCACGAATACACCGGCGTCCCGATGTACGGCCCCGACAACAGCGATCTCTTTCTGCACCCGACGCAGCTCATCGAATCGTTCACGATGCTCGCCGTCTTCGGCCTGCTCTACTGGCTGCACGGCAAGAAGAAATTCGACGGCCAGATCCTCATTCTCTACGGCATAATTTATTCGATCTTCCGTTTCTCGATCGAATTCATCCGCGACGACCCGCGAGGCGATTTCCTAGGGCTAACAACCGCGACCGGCCTCTCGACGTCACAGCTCGTCAGTCTCTTCGTCGCCGCCTGCTCGATCGCCTTCATGATCTGGCGATATCGGTCGATTCAGAACAAACCCGTCGAGGTTTGAGCTGGCAGCTCGAAACTGAAAACTGGAAGCTGTACTAAAACCTCTTCTTTGCCATTTGATAGACTTGCCACAACTTGTCCGAAACTCAATCAACTATCACGGCAACCATCGACGACGCAGGATCGCGTCTCGACGCGTTTCTTGCGACGCAGATAGAAGGCTGGTCACGTGCCCGACTCCAGAAGCAGATAGAAAATGGCGACGTGCTCGTCAACGGCAAGGAAGCAAAGCCTTCATACAAACTCCGTGAGGGCGACGAGATCGACATCGATCTCACCGAAACTCCGGCCGAAAGATTCGAACCCGAAAACATCCCGCTCGACATCGTCTTCGAAGACGAGTACCTCGCCGTCATCAACAAACCCGCCGGAATGGTCGTCCATCCCGGCGCCGGGATCAATTCGGGCACGCTGGCAAACGCGATCGCATGGCACTTGTCAGAACCCCCTGCGTCAGCGGGGGGCCAGAAATGTCATGATGGGTCACCGAACTGGCCGCCCGCTCACGCAGGCGGTTCTGACAGGGTCGGCCTCGTTCACCGTCTAGACAAAGACACTTCCGGCCTGATCCTCGTCGCCAAAGACGAGCAAACTCACGAAGCTCTCGCCGAACAATTCCGCGATCGCACCGTCGAGAAGTCGTACGTAGCGCTCGTCCACGGCGTCCCGCGTGAAAATAAAGGAACCATCGACCGGCCGATCGCCCGCGACCGCTGGCATCGCACCAAGATGACCGTCGCCGCCAACGGCCGCCACGCACTCAGCCTATGGAAAGTACGAAAGAGATTCGAGAAGTTCACCCTCGTCGACGTCGACATCAAGACCGGCCGCACGCACCAGATACGCGTCCACCTCGCTTCGATCAATCACCCCGTCGTCGGCGACGCCACCTACAACGAAGGCCGCGACAACACCATCAACGACTCCGACATCAAACGCTCCGTCGAAAAGCTCAACCGCTTCTTCCTCCACGCCCAACGCCTCGCCTTCACCCACCCCAAAACCGGCGAACGCATCTCTCTCTTTTGCGAACTCCCGCCCGAGTTGGCACAATTGCTGAAGTTACTCGCATAGCATTACGGTAGAAAACCGGTCACACGCCTTATTACTTCTCACTTATCCCTTACTCCGAAATAAGTGATAAGTGAAAAGTACCTAAGGGATAGATCGTCTCGCTGTCAGGCCGGATACATTCAAATTTATGAAACGCCTCTTCGCTGCCATCGCGGTATTGCTGTCGCTCGTGTCGTTCGCTTTTGCTCAATCGGGTGCGATAAATATCATTCCGAAGCCCGCCTCGATTGTCACTGAGCCGGGACATTTTGAGCTGTCGAAGAACACCGAACTCGTCATCTATAAGGAATCAGATCGTCAGCTTGCCAACCTTCTGAATCAGAACCTCCAGGAAAACTACGGGTTCAGCCTAAAGATCAAACGCACACCCAGATGCACAAAGTCCTGCATTCTAATGTCGGCGGTATCGCCCGAGTCCTTCACGCCGGTTAATGGATATGAACTAGGGATTTCTCAGAAGATTCTTGGAATGAGAGCCAGCAACGAGGCTGGCTTATTCTACGCACTTCAGTCGCTCTTTCAGGTACTCCCAGCTCGATCCGTGGACGGAAAGGTCCGGCTGCCAAGTGCGATCATAAAAGACAGCCCCCGCTTCAAATACCGCGGAATGCACCTCGACGTTTCTCGTCATTTCCAGCCAGTCGAGTTCCTCAAAAAGTTCATCGACCAGATGGCGCAGTTTAAGTTCAATACTTTTCACTGGCATCTGACGGACGACCAGGGCTGGCGGATCGAGATCAAGAAGTATCCGAAACTCACGACCGTCGGACAATATCGCAGCGAATCGCACGAGGGTTCATATTCGCCGATCTTCAAGGGCGATGGCCGACCGGTGGAGGGTTTCTACACGCAGGAGCAGATCAAGGATGTCATTGCGTACGCCAAGGCTCGGTACATCACGGTGATCCCCGAGATCGAACTTCCCGGCCACGCATCGGCAGCACTCGCGGCCTATCCGGAGTTGGGAAAAGGGTGCGCCGCACCGGATTACAAATTCGAGGTGAAAAAGACGTGGGGCATCTTCAAAGAGGTGTTCTGCCCAACGGAAGAGACGTTCAAATTCCTTGAAGACGTGCTCGACGAAACCATCAAGTTATTTCCTGATTCGCCATACATCCACATCGGCGGCGACGAGGTGCTGAAAGATTTTTGGAAAGAATCGGCGTTTGTACAGGAACTCAAGAAACGCGAAAACCTCAAAGACGAACACGAGGTGCAGAGCTACTTCGTCCGCCGTATCGAGAAATTCATCAATTCAAAAGGCAAAAAGATCATCGGTTGGGACGAGATCCTCGAAGGCGGCGTGGCTCCGAACGCGACCATTATGAGTTGGAGAGGCGAAAAGGGCGGCATCGAAGCAGCTAAGGCAAAACACGACGTGATAATGACGCCCAACACTTATGCATATCTCGACTATGGACAGGGCGATCCCGCCTATGAGTTGCTTAACATCGGCGGCTATCTCCCTCTCGAAAAGATCTACGCCTTCGATCCCGTCCCGCCGGAACTCACTGCCGAAGAATCCAAATACATTCTCGGCGGACAGGCAAATCTCTGGACCGAATATATCGAGACCGGCGACAAGGTCGAATATATGCTGTTCCCGCGGATGCTCGCGATCGCGGAAGCCGTTTGGACGCAGAAAGAGAATCGCAACTACAAAGACTTTTACGATCGCATGCTCGCGACCCTTCCGCGACTCGATAAACAGGGGGTGAACTTCCGCATCCCGGAGCCGATCGACGTCGGCGGATTTTTGCTAAACGATACCGAGGCATACGCCTTCGAGGTCCGTCCGCCGCTTCCGGGCTCGAAAGTTTATTACACCAAGGACGGCTCGACACCGACCGAAAAGTCACCCGAAGCTCCGCAGAAGATCTCCGTGTTTCCCGTCGGCGACGAAGTCGTAACCATCAAGACCATCGTCGTCCTACCCTCCGGCCGCAAGAGCCAGGTCTACGCTGCCACGTTTATGCGCGGGCAGATGATGGAGCCGGTGACGCTCGAGACTTCGAAAACCGGAGTGAATTACAACCTCGTCGTGCCAGATAACGAATCGCAGAACGCGACGGCTGAGAGCGGATCGATCACGCTCAATCAGTTCGCCCAGAAGATCGATCTGAAAAAGCCATTCGGCGTCCAGTTTGACGGCTATTTCAAGATCCCGGCCGACGGCGTATACGAACTCCAGATCGAATCCACCTGGGACACGACGCTGGTAATCGGCGGCAAAAAGGTGATCGACGAAGCCGGCACTGCCGAAAACAAGAAACGTACCGTCCTCGTCCCGCTCAAAGCCGGCCTGCACCCCATCAGCCTCCGCTACAACCAGCGCGGCGGCGAATCGAATTTCCGTTTTCGTTGGGGATTAAAAGGACAAGGCTTAAGGCAAGCTTACGGCGGCGAGTTCGTGCATTAGCGGAACGCGGACGCCTTCGTCCGCGTGTCAGCAATGAACAACACTGAAAACTCAAAAGAGCCGTCAAGGAAAATTCTCGACGGCTCTTTCGATTCAGTATGTCCCACCGATCATATCCTAAGCGGCATCACGATGTACTTGTAGTCGTAGGCAGTATCGCCGTCGATGCGGATCTGGGTAGCGGCGTTCGCGTCCTTGAACTCGAACGAGATGCGGGTCGGTTTCGAATCTTTTGCTCGTGCAGTAGCGGCATTCGTACCGTCCGATTCACCTTCGTCGGAATCCGAAGCTACCGACGCATTTTCCAACGCTCCGACGTTATTCAAAAATTCCTGCAGATACTGGTGGTTAAACCCTAGCGTGATCTCTTCCGTTCCTGAGTAATCCGCCGGTACGACCTCATGACCTTCGCCTTCCTCGCTTGATTGAGCGGTAACCTCGACCTCGCCTTCGCGGACCGTCACGCGGATCGATCGGTTGCGTTCGTCGGCCATCAGGGCTATTCGGCGAACTGCGGACTTCATATCCGCCAGCTCGAACGACACTTTCTTGTCGTTGTCCTTCGGCATCACCATCTCGTAATTCGGGAAGTTACCGGTCAACTTTCGCGTGATCAGCAGGCGTCCGCCGGTCTCGAAATAGATGTGATTCTGATCTTCACCAAACGCGACATCGCCGCCCTCGCGTGAGATCTTCACCAGCTCAAGCAGGGCCTTCTTCGGTATCAGCGCATCCATTTTCGCTTCCGACGCCGCATCAAGCTTCTTCTCGATGAATGCGAGCCGGTGGCCGTCGGTCGTCACCATCCGGGCGATGTCGCCATCAATAACGAACTTCGCACCGCTCAGCGTAAATCGGCTCGTCTCATTCGTGATCGCAAACGCCGTGTTCTGGATAAAGTAGTTGAACGTCTCGGCGGCCAGCTTCATCGGAGCCGACTTGAAGCCAGGGATCTCGGGATACTGTTCCTTGTTCACACCGGCCAGACGAAACTTCGCACGGCCCGCCTTCAGTTCGACCCACTCGTTCTCTTCCTTCTTGAAATGAACGTCGCCGTCGCCAAGGTTCCGCACGATGTCAAAAAGTTTGCGAGCCTGAATGCACATCGCACCCGGCTTTTTGATGTCGGCCTCAGCATCGCATCGGATCGTCACGTCGAGGTCGGTTCCGACAATTCGGATCGACCCTTCCCCCAAGCTTTCGATCAAAATATTCGAAAGCACCGGTATCGTAGTCTTGCGTTCGACCACGCCCTGGATATAGCCCAACTCTTCTTTCAATACGCTCTGCTTAATGCTGAATTCCATTTCTGTTTCTACTTCTCTCTTGTCTTCTTATTTCCTCTGGTTCATCTTGTTCTGTGGTTAAAAAAAATCACTATAACCACGGAACAGGATGAGCAGGAATGAATAGATCCGAACTGATCGCTTTCTGCTATTACTAACCAAGAATAAAACTAAGTTTAGATCTAGTAGTAGTAATAGGTCCTGTTGATATGTGCAAAACTAAGCGAAAACCCTTATAAAACCTAGCCGTTTTCGTCCACAGCATTATGTGGAAAGTTTGTGGAAAACGTTCTTAATGTGAGGAAAACTTTCTCCCTGCTTTCTTTTCCACTATCGTCCACAGGCTTTTCACAGCCTACCGTTCGGAAAAGTGGAAATCTATTCTCAAGTGCTGCAAATAAAAGGTTTACCGATGCTACGTCCCGAAACCGCATGTGGATAACATTTTCCTGCATTTTATCTCTCGCCTATCGATACTAGCTGCAAAGCCCGTCAATAAACTCGTTGATCTGCTTGTGGAAATTACGGTCTTCCTTTGCTAATGCGTCTATCTTGTCGACCGAGTGCATCACCGTCGTATGATGCTTGCCGCCAAACTCACGGCCGATCTCCGGAAAGCTGTGTTTCGTAAGCCGCTTGCACAGATACATTGCCACCTGCCGCGGCATCGCGATCGCTCGGCTGTTGTTCTTCGACTTCATTTCCTCGACCGTGAGGTTGTAGTGCGAAGCAACGACCTTTGCGATCCGCTCCATTGTCAATCCTTCGGGCCGCTCGGCGTCAATGATGTTCTTGAGCGCTTCCTGAGCCAGAAGTTTCGAAATTGGTATGCCGCGTAAAGATGATATAGCAACAAGGCGCACAAGCGAACCCTCAAGCTCACGCACGTTGCTCTTGATCTTGCTTGCTATAAAGATGGCGATCTCGTCGGGAAGTTCGAGGCCGTCGAGGTCCGCTTTTCGCTTCAAGATCGCTACCTTTGTCTCGAGGTCTGGTGGCTCAATATCAGCGATCAGTCCCCATTCAAAACGCGAGTGCAGCCGCTCTTCAAGCGTCGGGATCTCACGCGGCGGACAGTCGCTCGAGATGACGATTTGCTTCTGGTCGTTGTGAAGTGCGTTGAACGTATGGAAGAATTCTTCCTGCGTCCGCTCCTTACCGGCCATGAATTGAACGTCGTCCATCAGCAGCACATCGATCGAACGATACTTGTCGCGAAACGTCTGCGTCTTGTCGAACCTGATCGCGTTGATCAGTTCGTTCATAAATTTTTCGCTCGTGATGTACGCAACGCGAAGGTGACGGTTCTGCTGCTTTACCGAATGGCCGATGGCATGCATCAGATGCGTTTTGCCCAACCCGACACCACCGTAAAGGAACAACGGGTTGTAAGCCTTGCCAGGCCCTTCGGCTACAGCCTGTGCCGCGGCGTGTGCAAACTGATTGCTTGTACCGACGACGAACTTTTCGAACGTGTACTTTTGATTTAGCGAACTCTCGACCGGTTCGATGTCGACAAAATTAGTCGACGTGTTCGCTCGCGGAAAAGATGTGCTGATCAACGGAGCCGCCTGCTTCTTTACTTCAAAGTAGAGATCAGCGTCGGTGTCGTTTTCGTCATCCGGTGTTTCGACGACGGCGTTAGGGTCAACCGTCCATTCGATCGTATAGTCCGACAGTCCAAATTCGGTAAGCGTCTGATCCAGAAGTTGTGAATAATAGATCGAGACCCAGTCGATGGTTACCTGGCCGGCCCGTAGTTGAAGAGTAAGCGTCTCTTCATTCAGTTCTTCAAACTGGATCGGGCGAAACCAGGAATCGAAAATATGTTTGTTCAGCCGATGTTCAAGAAATGCCTGTATGTCATTCCAAACGCCAGCTTTCGTGAGCGATGATTCCACGTCGAAAATAGACTCCAAAATTGGTCTTTAGTAATGCAATTGTATGCTCAAAACATCCGAGGTGCGAATGACCGTGGAAGGGTCCTGGAAGATGGCTTCGCACGCCGGTGTAAAACTGAAACTCAAGGCTCGAAAAGACGTTTGAAAATGTACACTTCTACCGTTTTCCACAAAATTTTCCACAGCCATGTGGAAAGTCCTGATGGACTTAAAGTGTCACTTTAAGTTATTTGTTTTCAACGCTTTACACGGGTTGATGTTTCAAAAGCGATGGTCAGATTAGCACAGGGGTATAGGGTTAGCAAGGAGAAATCCACAGAAAACACCTGGCATTAAAAAATTGTTAACAAGCCTTTCTTCTGCAACACTTTGAGTCACTTTCAGACGCGAAAAAATGTTAATTTACAGACGGTGAACGACACGAAAAGGATCAAAAATTCAAAAAAATTTGCTGCGCCGGAAGATAATTCCGGCGTGCTGTTCAAGCGCGATCTAAAGGCAGCCTGCCGGCGGCTAACGTTCATCTCCGAAACGGACGCCGATGTGATCCCGTTCGCCGCGGAGAAACCAACGGCCCACTCGCTCGATTCCTACCTCGCCGCGCTCGGTGTTACGTCAAAGGAGATCGA
>DAIOWA010000102.1:0-7843 GCA_036758705.1 Pyrinomonadaceae bacterium
GAGATCGTGGGCCTGGTAAAGCCCTTTGAGCATACTTTTCGTGAGATTGCCTTTATTGAACAAAGAAACGGCGGTGCATGGCGAACGCTGGAGACGTTTCCACTTTTGAAGACCCGAACCTGATACCGCTGAAAGATATTGAATACAAAGAAGCGATCCATCAATTGGCCTGACGTAGAACGTGTTCTGGTAGTCCGTCTGCGGTCCATTGGAGATACCGTTCTTTCGACTCCCTCGCTGTTTGCCCTCCGCCGCTTTCTACCCAATGCCCGCATCGACGTTCTGCTAGAAGATTGGGTCGCTCCGGTTCTTGAAGGGTCTGATGTAGTTGACGAGGTGATACCGATCGGGAAAGGTTCACTTTCAAGGCTGCGGACGGCACTCGAACTTCGCCGAAACAAATACGATGTCGTTTTCAATCTTCACGGCGGGACTACCTCGACGTTTCTGACGCGGTTTACGGGGGCCCGCCATCGTGTCGGGTACAAAAACTATCAGTATTCGTCGCTCTACACCGAACTGCTCTTGTCGTCATCTGATTTCTGGGGCGAAGACAAGACTCATTCGGCGGAGCAACAGTTGGCACTGCTCGGCTTCGTCGGCGTGCCCGTGTCTGATCGGCCCAAGAGTCTTTTGAAAGCCAGTCCTGAGGCAGCCGAGGAGATCAGAACTCTCTTACACGTATACGGGATTGACGAAGATAAGCTCGTACTATTACATCCTTCGACGGCATTTGTAACTAAGCAATGGACGCCCGAGAACTATGCGAGGATCGCCGAATACTTTGCCGCGATGAGAATAGCGCGGGTAGCTGTCGCCACACCGACTGAGGCTGAAACGCTTGCCAGGGTAGTCGGGTCTTCACGGGTTTCCATTTTTCCATTCGACAACCTTTCGCTCCAGCAGATCACCGCACTGGCTGCCAGGGCTGAGATCTTTGTCGGTAATGATTCCGGGATCGCACACATTGCAGCTGCTGTTGGAACGCCGACGGTGGTGATCTTCGGCTCGTCTAACCGAGATCACTGGCGGCCTTGGACGGACGCTCCAAACGAGATCGTATTCGAGAAATTCGATTGTCAGCCGTGTCCCGGTTATCGATGCGAGGTTTATGGACATCCCAAGTGCATCGAGTCGGTTTCTACGGAAAGCGTCATAGCGGCTATCGATCGAGTAAGGAAAAAAGCCTCGACCCGTGATGGCCGAGGCTAAAACTCTTATTCGGGTTCAACTCTCCTTAGGGCTTCTTGTTGGCGGTATTTCCGTTTACCACCTGGTTCGCTACCGAATCATTAGGCTTCACAGTCAGTTGGTTGTTCACGCCAGTCTGGCCTTCTATCGATTTCGCAACGCGTTCCGCACTTATTTTTTGTGCGGCTGTTGCCACGGTTCCGCGCAGTGTTACCTTGTCGTTAACCACATCAACGTTGATCGTCGAGTCGCGCAGATCATCTGCGGCCGCCAGAGCTGCCTTGGTCTTGAACCAAATCCAACTGTCATTGACGCCCTGTCCGATCGTGCTTGAGCCCTTGTCTTTTTCGTATTCAGCACGATCTTTGTCGTAATCGGCCCGATTTACGTTCGCGTTTGAAATTCGCGGCGTTGGCGTCGCGGTGGCATTCACTACTACCGCCGTATTAGTGTTCGCATTCCGCACATTCGAATTAGTGTTCATATTCGCGACCGGATCGCAGGCCGCAACGGCGAAAGCCGATGCAAATGCTACAAGTGCATAGCTTTTCAGTGATTTATAACTCATAAGATCCTCCTGCCTTATCAAAGTAGATGTAGGTTTTGCCTACATCAGGTGTTGTAACCCACTGTTCATCCGCAATGACCGTTCCAAACCCGCGCATTTACTGGCGTTTTCTTGACACTAAGTGCGCAAAACACTAGTATTTATAGTTTCGACTCTTGTAGCCGAAGTGTACCTGTATGTTCGAATCGCTTTCCGATAAGCTGAAGAAAACGCTGAAAAATCTGCGCGGGCAGGGTAAGTTGACCCCTGAACACGTGGATGCGGCTCTTCGCGAGATCCGGATGGCGTTGCTTGAGGCGGACGTCAACTACAAGGTCGCCAAAGATTTTGTCGATTCTGTCCGGGCAAAGGCTGAGGGACAAGAAGTCTGGCAGGGTCTGAACCCGCACGAACAGGTCGTAAAGATCGTCTATGACGAGCTTGTCGAGCTGATGGGCGGCACATCGTCGCGACTCGTTTTCACCAAACAGATCCCGAACGTCGTAATGATCGTCGGGCTGCAGGGATCGGGTAAGACAACTTCTACCGGTAAGATCTCGCGTTGGCTTCGGGACAATCAGGAACGCAAGCCGCTGCTGGTTTCGGTCGACGTCTATCGCCCTGCCGCACGCGAACAGCTTCGTGTCGTCGGCGGAGCCGTCGGCGTTCCGGTCTATCAGGACAAGGAAACAAATGATCCGCTAACACTCGTGCGTGGTGCTATGAAGCATGCGCAGGACATGGGCTTTGACACGCTCATGATAGACACTGCAGGCCGACTGCACGTCGATGACGAGCTGATGGTCGAGCTTGAGCAGATCAAGGCCGAGACCAAGCCGATCGAGGTCCTGTTCGTTGCTGACGCTATGACCGGACAGGACGCGGTCAACTCGGCAGAGATATTTCACAAACGAGTCGGCGTTACTGGCGTAGTCCTGACGAAGATGGACGGCGATGCCCGCGGCGGTGCGGCATTGTCGATCCGCCAGGTCATCGGACAACCGGTAAAGTTTGTCGGCGTCGGTGAAAAGTACGACGCGATCGAGCCTTTCTATCCGGACCGCATCTCGCAGCGTATCCTCGGCATGGGCGATGTGCTCACATTGATCGAGGAAGTTCAGGGCAAGATCGACGAGAAGCAAGCCCAAGAGCAGCTCGAAAAACTTACAAAAAATCAGTTTACGCTCGAAGATTTTCGCTCGCAGTTGGGACAGTTCAAGCAGCTCGGCTCGATGTCGAAGCTGATGAAAATGCTGCCCGAGCAGATGACCGGCGGCCTGCAGCTTTCTGATGAGCAGTCGGCCGAGGTTGATGTTCAGATGAAGCGGACCGAAGCGATCATTGATTCGATGACAAAGGCCGAGCGGAATGATCACAAACTTCTCGATGCGAGCCGTAAGACGCGTGTCGCGGGCGGTTCGGGAACGACGATTGCTGAAGTAAATCAACTGCTTCGCCAGTATGAGCAGATGCGCAAGATGATGGCGCAGATGAACAAGGGCGGCTTGCTTGCCGGGATCGGCAAGCGGATGATGGGCGGACTCGCAGGCGGCCTGGGCGGAATGCTCGGCGGCGGCGGCCTTCCCGGAATGGGCGGCATGGCAGGCATGTTAGGAGACGGCGGAGCCGACGACGAAGGCTCATCCCGATCCGCAAAGAAGAAAAAGAGACACAAGAAGAGAAAGTAATTATGTTAGCTATTAGTTTGATGCGATTGGGCGCGAAGGGAAAACCTTTTTACCGCGTCGTAGTTAAGGAAAAACGGTCGAAGCGTGACGGCGCGTATATCGAGAACCTTGGAACATACAACCCGATGCTGAATCCGGCAGAGGTCAATCTGAAGCACGACCGCATCCAGTATTGGGTCGGCGTTGGCGCTCAGCCGACCGAAACCGTTAAGAGCCTGATCAAGAACAATCCGGCTGCCGCTGAATAAGTGAAAGAAGCAATCGAAAGGATCGTCAAGGGAATTGTCGGATCGCCTGATCTCGCTGAAGTTTACGAGATCGGCGACGGCAAGAATGTGCGCTTTGAGGTGCGCGTTGCTCCGGACGATTACGGACGTCTTATAGGCCGCGAAGGCCGGACGATAAAGGCGATCCGAAGCTTGCTCTTTTACGCCGGGCAGAAGCACGGGAAGCGGTATCACCTCGACCTGATCGAAGATTAGCGTTCAGAGTGCGCGATTTATCGCGTACCCTGCAGAAAGCATGACGCGATAAATCGCGCACTCTAAACCAGTGAACGACCTGATCGCAATTGCTCGAATAGCTCGTCCCCGCGGGGTTCGCGGCGAACTCGTGGCGGAGGTTCTGACCGATTTTCCCGAGCGTTTCGATGCCTTGGAAAGCGCAACGGCGGTGCTGCCAAACGACGGCAGGCGCGAATTGAAAATTCAGAACACCTGGTTTCAGAACGATCGAGTCGTGCTGAAATTCGAAGGTATCGATTCGATCGAGGCAGGTGAAGAACTTCGAGACGCGGAGATCTGCGTTCCCGAATCCGAAACCGTCGAGCTTGAGGACGGTGAGTTTTTTGATTGGCAGCTTGAGGGCTGCACTGTGGTAACCGTTGATGGTGAACCGCTCGGAAAGGTCAAGGAATTGATGCGAACGGGCGGCACCGAAGTTTTGGTGATCGATGGTGAGAAAGAATATCTCGTCCCGTTCGCTGAATCGATCTGCACGGAGGTCGATATTGAGAATAAACGAATCGTGATCGATCCGCCCGAGGGACTGTTAGATTTCTGATCTTGGATCTTTGATCTTTGAAAGAGTAAATCAAAGATCGAAGGTCAAAGTTCAAAGATCAAAAATGCTTCGCATTGACGTCCTTACAATATTTCCGGAATTTTTCGGACAGGTCTTTGATTTTGGAATAATTCGCCGGGCAAAGCTCGCTCGTTTAGTGGAGATAAATGTCCACGACATTCGCGAGTTTGCGACCGACAAGCACAAGATGACCGACGACCGGCCGTTCGGCGGCGGTGACGGGATGGTGATGAAGGCGGAGCCGATCTTCCTCGCTATCGAACAACTTGTTGGCACGTCGAGCCGCGACGAGTACCCGACCGGAACACGCGTCGTGATGCTCTCACCTCAAGGGCATCCGCTGAGGCAATCGGTTGCGAAAGAATTTTCGGACGATGCGAAGCACATCGTGATGATCTGCGGTCGATACGAAGGGATCGACGAACGAGTGAACGAGACGCTCGTGACCGATGAGATATCGATCGGCGACTACGTGCTATCGGGCGGTGAGCCGGCTGCAATAGTTTTGACGGACGCGATCGTCCGCTTGCTGCCCGAAGCGTTGGGCAGCGATACATCGGCGGAGAACGATTCGTTCTCGAATGGGCTGCTTGATTGTCCGCACTACACGCGGCCGGCTGAGTTTCGAGGAATGACGGTCCCGGAAGTTTTGTTGAACGGCAATCATGCCGAAATAGAAAAATGGCGCTATGAAAAGGCGCTTGAGAAAACAAGAAAGAATAGACCAGACCTTTTGACAGGAGAATACGGTGATATGTGAGCGGTGATCCGCTGACCTCTGGCCGGTAAAGTTATGAATAGATTAGACGGAGTCGAAAAGACACAATTAAAGGAAAATATTCCCGCGTTCCAGCCGGGCGACAGCCTTAAGGTTCACGTCCGCATTAAGGAAGGCAACAAGGAACGCCTGCAGGTTTTTGAAGGCGTCTGCATCGCCCGCAAGCATGGCGGCGTGCGTGAAACTATTACGGTCCGCAAGGTAAGCTTCGGCGTCGGCGTCGAGCGAATCTTCCCGTTGCACGCAACCATCGTCGATCACATCGACGTCGTTCGCCGCGGTAAGGTTCGTCGCGCAAAGCTTTACTACCTACGCGATCTTCGCGGTAAGGCTGCACGTATCAAAGAGAAGGATACACGTAACAAAGCTCAGGCAGCCAAGTAATGAAACCGGACAAAGATGTCCGGGGTTCATATCAGATCAGGGCGTCGCGAATTCGTCACAACCGCGGTTGAGACGAGCGTGCGCCCTTTTTGCTTCCGCTGATGGTCGTCTTTTTTCCATCGACCTCCTATAATCTCCCTCAGTGACGGCGTTCCAACTTCAAGCAGAACCATTCGAATTCAAGATCGGATTCGATTTCGAGCATCAGGCGATCGCGGACGGCTTTGCGTTTATTGCAGGTGTCGACGAGGTAGGCCGTGGATGTCTCGCCGGGCCGGTCGTCGCGGCAGCATGCATTCTCGATACGACAAAGCCTGTGCCCGAAGGCCTGAACGACTCGAAGAAGCTCACCGAAAAGCAGCGTGACGAGATCGCCGCGGAACTGCGCGAAACTGCTGTCGCGTTTGCTGTGGGAATCGTCGAAGCAGAAGAGATCGATCGGATCAACATCCTCGAAGCGACAAAGGTCGCGATGATCAAGGCGATCGAAGCACTCGATCCTGCGGCCGATCACATCCTCATAGACGCGCTTCAGCTCAAGCATCTTCGCATTCCGCAAAAGGCGATCATCAAAGGTGATTCAATTTCCTATTCAATCGCGGCTGCATCCGTAATTGCAAAAACCTATCGCGACAATCTAATGGTCGAATACGACACCGTTTACCCGGAATATGGATTTGCCGGACACAAGGGTTACGGAGCCGCGAGCCATCGCCAGGCCATCAAAGATCACGGTCCTTGCCCGCTCCACCGTTTGACCTTCCGTGGTGTTGTCTGACACGCGTTTCTTAAGTAGAAAACTCTCCGTTTACCGTCGGTTCCCTCCGTGCGTCCAGTGGGGTTTGTTTCGGCATTATCGGCTGTTTGTGCCGTTTCCTTCGTCCCCCGTAAAAGACGCTTTTCCTGACCCCAGGAAGAGCGCGAAAAGACAACTGAAGGGTCACTTAAAACCCGCTAAACGATGCTGCAAAGCCACTGGTTCACCGCAAACCATACACGAAAGCCACGTCACCCGACTGAGTACAGTACCTGACGCATTCCAAATTGCGTCAGTCTGGAGGAGGTGTTGTATGGTGCTCAAAAAGACATCCAAGGAGGGTTTTGTATTTCCAAGAAGCGAGAATCCGAAAGGGGCGTTTCTCGCAGACTTCGACATTGACGGGGCTTCGCTCAAAAAAGATCACAAGGATTGGCTTGAGGACAACGTGATCCGCCCGGTCAAGGCGAAGGGATCATCGTCGGGCGGTTGGCAGATCGAGCTGAACGGCAGAGCTAGTAAATCGGGGAGCGACGCGCACAATATGTGGCTTTCCGATCAGCGCATTCAGGCGGTCGCAAACTATCTATACAAGCAATTGAGCGGGCTTCCCTTCACTTTCGTTCCGAGAGTGCTTGGTGAATCTTCGCCTTGGGAGAGCGACGACTACGAGCACGAACTCGACCGTTCAGTGGAGGTAACTGCAAAATTTATTTCCGCGACGCCGTCGAAGAAGATCATCAAGCCGCGACTTCTAATCCCGAAAGTGCATCCATGGAAACGGCCTATGAACCGAAAGGTTCAGGACTTTAAACTTAAGGTCCTGAGAGCGAAGATCTCGGTGACAACGCTTGACGTTCTGCTTCCGCACATTCGGGTCGGACAGGGTGATCTTCGAGTTAAGCTGCTGATAGACATTGACGAGACAGGAACTACGGACCACGCCTTGTATGAGTTCAAAGGAGCGATGGGCAAAGGAATGATCGTTCGGCCGCGACCGGGCGTCAGGCCGGGTGCCGGGATCAGCACATATCGCGCAACCTATGACGCAGGCGATCCGCATCCGTTTGCTACCGATGTCGAGATGGATGCTCAGGATTTCGGTGGGCCCGCAATGTTCAGAACTGACGTTCTTGGACGTATGCTCGAGTTTGGACCGAAGGTAGGGTTTTTCCGAACTCAGGAGAAGATCAAGGACCTAAGCTTCGGGCCGTCATACGATGAAAACCCGGCGAAGTATGCCGAAGGAACGTCTCTGGGTGAATTGAAGCTAGTTGAAACGTGGCCGGAATGGGCTAAGTAGCAGGAGCTTCGACGTGGCTAGAATGTGAACCAATCCGTTGGGTCCGTCGCTTTTGAAAGCGTGATCTTTGTTTCCGCGGCAAAGAGCGGCGGGCGCATACGTAGGGCGGGTT
>DAIOWA010000103.1:0-7843 GCA_036758705.1 Pyrinomonadaceae bacterium
TCGACGCCGGCTAGATCGTCAAACACAGCCTCAACACACCAAAAACACCCTGCCGCAAGAGTCGCCGTTTCAAGTTCTGCCATACTATTGATATTAGCAAAGGGCAGTGGTTTATTCATGCAAGTTATTCACGGGTGCGAAGTTTATGGGATCGATGTCGATGAGCAGACCCGCTGCGGACATTGGCATTCGCCGCTCGATATTATTGCGATCAAGTTCAAATGCTGCGGCCACTGGTATCCGTGCTTTGACTGCCACATGGCCGTTGCCGATCACGAGCCAAGCGTCTGGCCTTCATCGGAGTTTGGCGCAAAGGCGATCCTATGTGGCGCGTGCGGTTATCAGCTCGCGATAAATGAGTATTTAGCGGCAGACAATTCCTGTCCAACGTGCACGGCGGCGTTCAATCCCGGGTGCGCAGAGCACTACGATCTGTACTTCGCTGTCTAGTTGAGTTCATCGAACGTTTGGATCGACTGATGAGCGGTTTCTACTCGTGCATTGCCCGGTCTGACAACGAGTCGAGTCTGAAAGCCAACCTCCGACGCGGCATCGAGTTCTTCGGGAATGTCTGAGAGGAAGAGAATATCCTCGGGGCTGAAGCCGAGCTCTGTTGATATCTTGGAATAGCTGTCCGGATCGCGTTTGTGGCCGATGTTGGTATCGAAGTGGGCCGAAATGAACGGCGTAAGGTCACCGTGGTCCGTGTAGCCGAAGAGAAGTTTCTGTGCCAGCACGCTGCCTGACGAATAGATCGCGATCGTTTTACTTTCGTTTGTCCAACGGTGGAAAGCTTGCGGCACGTCGTCGTAGACGATGGACTTCAATTCACCGGACTCGTAACCCGCTTTCCAGATGCCGCCTTGAACAGATTTGAGCGGTGTCGATTTGCGATCGACGCTGATCAAGTGCTCGAGATAAGCCGCGATCGATCCCGGCTCGGTTGGGTCGACGGAAAGTGTGTAGGTCTCGTCCTGCGACCTTTCATCTACGAGCCGTGAGATTTCGCTCGATAGCTCACCGAATTGTTGCTCAACGTACTGTCCGATTCGCTCTTTTGCGAACGGAAAAAGGACCTTGTGGACGAAATCGATAGGTGTGGTCGTGCCTTCGATGTCGAGGAGAATGGCTTTCGTCATTTTCTCTTGGCCGCGAAAAGGCGCAAAAGGCCGACAAATTTTTCGTTCCTTTTGCGCCTTTTTGCGGCGATCAATTCTTAAACATTTGCCGGGACATAGCTGACCCCGAAGCACAGTGGCTGATATCCGGTATCTACCCCAGATTCCGTGTAGTGCGGTGTCCAACCGGATACGTCCTGGAAGAGTCGGATCGCCCGGACCGTCTTGTCGCCGCAGAGATTGAACCAGTGTTTCGTTCCACGCGGCACCCGGATCAGATCGCCGGCTTCCATCTCGATCGAGACCACGTCGGCGCCTTCCGGCGCGATGTGAAACAGTCCGTGGCCTTTTACGATAAACCGGACCTCGTCTTCGTCGTGCCAGTGCTCTTTGTTGAATTTATTGAGCATTACATCAAGGCCCGGAGTCGTTGGGACGATGTTGATCACGTCGGCGGTCACGTATCCGCCTCTCTCCTTCAATGCTTCGATCTCGTCCGAGTAGCCGTCCAGGATCTCCTGGTCAGTCGCGTCTTCGGAAACCTGTTTAAGGTTCTCCCATTTTGCGTAATCGATACCGATGCCGGAAAGATACGATTCGATCTCTGCAGCGTCGGTCATTCGCAAATTTCTACTTGGTACATCTACAACTGCCATAACTAAAACTTCAATTGCCTGCCCAAAACCTCAAATAAAAACTCGAATATCTCGATGTGCCGCTTTGCTTCGGGCACGGTCTCGCCCCAAGTGTAGAGGCCGTGGCGGCGGAGATAGATGCCGTGAATGTCGGGATTATCGCGGATCACATTCTCGATCACGTGGGCGAGAGCGACGTAATCCTGAGAGTTTTCGACGATCGGGACGCGTTCGCTGTGCTCATGCGTGGTTACACCGGCGAGGCCTTTGAGCATCTCGTAGCCTTCGATCTTTATCGCACCTTGCTCGAAGAAGTGATCGGAGAGGATCGTGCCCCAAACCGAGTGCGTGTGCAGGATTGAGCGTGCTTTCGGCAGGAAGCGATAGATCGTCAAATGGATCAACGTTTCCGCCGACGGTTTGCCGAAACCCTGCAGTATCTCGGCATCGTCATCGAGTTCGAGAAAGTTCGTTTCGTCGAGCTTTCCTTTCTCGAGTCCGCTCGCTGTTACACACACTCGCAGCGGCTTTCGGGCAAGCAGCGCGCTAAAATTCCCGCTAGTGCCAAGCACCCAACCGCGGCGGTAGAATTCTTGTCCCGCTTCCGCAAGTTCTACGCTCGGGCTCGGCAATACAGTCTTTTCTGACATCAAAACTACCCTTATTCCTCGTCCTGTCTAAGCTTCTCCAAGACCGACAGATCTTCAAGTGGCGTCACGTCCCCGGCAACCGTTCCGCCCGCCGCGACCTCGCGTAGCAACCGTCGCATTATTTTTCCCGACCGAGTCTTTGGCAGTGCATCGGTAAAGCGGATATCGTCCGGCTTTGCCAAAGCACCGATCTCTTTCGCAACGTGAGCACGAAGCTCGTTCTTTAGTGCGTCCGAACCTTCACGGCCTCCTTCAAGTGTAACAAATGCGGCGATAGCCTGGCCTTTGATATCGTCGGGACGTCCGACGACGGCAGCCTCGGCTACAGCCTCGTGCGATACGAGTGCGGATTCGACCTCTGCAGTGCCGAGCCGATGACCGCTCACGTTGATCACGTCATCGACGCGGCCCATTATCCAGAAATATCCGCGTTCATCTCGACGAGCTCCGTCACCGGCGAAATAGTATCCGGGAATCTCAGACCAATAGGCCTGTTTGTATCGCTCGTCATCACCCCAGAGCGTTCGCAGCATCGACGGCCACGGATGCTTGGCGACGAGATATCCACCTTCGTTAACTCCGACCGGCTTACCGGACTTCGTAACAACGTCGAGGATAATTCCCGGCAGTGGACGTGTTGCAGTGCCGGGGACAGTGGGCGTCGCGCCCGGCAGCGGCGAGATCATCGCTGATCCAGTTTCCGTTTGCCACCACGTATCGACGATGGGGCAACGACGCTTGCCGATGATCGCGTGATACCACATCCACGCCTCGGGGTTGATCGGCTCGCCGACGGTTCCGAGAAGCCTTAGCGATGAAAGATCGTGTTTGAGCGGATATTGTTCGCCCCATTTGATGAAGGCTCGAATTGCCGTAGGGGCCGTATAAAAGATCGTGATCTTGTGCCGCTCTATGATGTCCCAGAACCGGTCGAAGTCCGGAAAGTTCGGTGCCCCTTCGTACATAAAGACGGTCGCACCGTTCGCAAGCGGGCCATAAACGACGTAGCTATGTCCGGTCACCCAGCCGATATCAGCCGTACACCAGTAAATGTCTTCGTCTTTCATATCGAAGATCATCTTTGTGGTGTACGCGGTCTGAGTCAGGTAGCCGCCAGTCGTGTGCAGGATCCCCTTTGGTTTTCCCGTCGTGCCCGAGGTGTAGAGGATGTAGAGCGGGTGTTCGGAGTCGAGTTCCTCCGCTGGACAGTCAGCACTGACAGTCTTGGTCATCTCGTGCCACCAGTGATCGCGGCCCGGAGTCATACTTACCTTTGAGCCGGTACGCTGAAATACGACGATATGCTCAACGCTCGGGCACTGCGCCGCGGCCTCATCGACCACCGGTTTTAGTGGCAGTTCCGCTCCGCGTCGATATCCTCCATCCGCTGTTACGATCACCTTACACCTGCCGTCGTTAACGCGATCGCGGATCGCATCAGCCGAGAATCCGCCGAAGATCACGGTATGCGTCGCTCCGATCCGCGCGCAGGCGAGCATTGCCACCGCAAGCGCCGGGATCAGCGGCATATAGAGAGCAACGCGGTCGCCGGTCTTCACGTCGAGGCTCTTCAGGACGTTAGCGAATCGCGACACTTCCTGATGCAATTGCAGATACGTGATCGTCTTGATCTCGCCCGGCTCGCCTTCCCAGATGATCGCTGCTTTGTTCTTCCGCGAAGTCGTCAGGTGCCGGTCGAGGCAGTTGTACGAGACATTCAGCTTCCCGCCGACGAACCATTTTGCGAACGGTTCGTTCCACTCGAGAACCGTGTCCCATTTCTTGAACCAGTCGAGACTTTCAGCTTGCTCGGCCCAGAACGCTGCCGGATCTTTTGCCGCCTGGTCATAGATTCGTTCGTACTCGTCGAAGCTCTTTATGTGGGCAGTAGCCGAAAATTCGGCCGGCGGCGGAAACACACGTTCTTCGCTGAGGACGGATTCGATCGCATTTGATTCGGACATATATTCTAAATATAAAGGGAAGGGCGTGGATTAAGAAGCGACGGTTACAGAGGGCGATCAGGAGGAAACCCGAGCGGTAGACTGGCGTACGATGATCGTCGGCTCAACGCTAACTTCCTCGGGGATGCTGTAATCGGAGCCATTTGAAAGCCGTTCAAGAAGCGCTCGTGCCGCGATGCTTCCCATCTCGAACAAGGGCTGTCGGATCGTGGTCAATGCCGGGTTATGAAAGGCCGCGGCGTAAATGTCGTCGAACCCGAGCACCGAAACATCCGCAGGTACCCTCAACCCCATCTCGTCCAACGCTCTGATCGCCCCGATCGCCGAGATGTCGTTGAAGGCGAAAACGGCGGTAAAGTCTTCACCGTTTGCGAGCAAAGATTTTACGGCAGTGTACCCGACCTCCGACGATGGCGAATCGCCAAGCAACTGCACGGTCAGCCTGGTGTCGATCGGAATACCGCGTTTAGCGGCTGCGGCCTTGATCGTTTCGAGTCGCACGTTCGTATCCGAACTGAATTCCTGTCCCTTGATCACCGCGATCCGCCGATGCCCGAGATTGTAAAGATGGCCGATCCCGAGTTCGGCGGCGTGTTGATGGTTGAGGATGACGTTTGTTACGCCTTCGACCTCGTCGTGCCCCGAGACGTTGACGACCGGAAGTGACGGTTCGAAACGGATCGGGGTGTCGACCGCAATTATGCCTTCAACCTGACGCTCCACAAGCAGGCGGGGCAGCTTTTCCAGCAGATCTTCTTTGTGGAGGTGGCTTGCGGTGAGATAGAAATACTCGGCAGTCGTAAGTGCCGCTTCGACGCCGTTCAGCACCATCGCTGAATATCCGTCGCTCAACTCAGGTACGATCACGCCGATCGTATTCGTCTTCTGGACGCGCAGGCTGCGGGCAAGGTAATTCGGCCGATATTTAAGTTCACGGGCTGCCGTGAAGATCCGCTCTTTCGTTTCGTCGGGGATTGCTGAGGCCTTCGGAGACTTGTTGAGCACGAGGGAAAGTGTCGTCGGCGAAAGTCCAAGGTGCTCCGCAAGGTCTTTTAGGCTGACGGGCTCGCCTTCGCGCGTCTTGTTTTGATTTTTGGGAGTCAATTTCTCATCTTCTTGGGGCACAGCGTGAGATGATGGCATATTCGATAGGTTGAGTCCAACAATGAAACTCCTGGCTACGAGCGGAATTGGTAAAACCAATTTATCGAACCTATCAAGCATTCGGCGGAAAAAGGCGTCTCGGAATACCAACAGTTTTTGCTTGACAGCAACACGAGGCGGGTGCAATATATCCGTACTAAAACGATTTAGTAAAACGATTTACGTATTTGTCTCATCATCGTGGGTCGAACTATTTCGGAATACATCTCTAGACATTGAAAAGATCTTTGGAGGAAGCTATGCGGCGAATTTCTTGCGGTGCGGTTCGAGGTATTGCGGCGACATCTCTGTTGCTCGCATTTGCAATGGTAGCGTCAGCCCAGTTTCGAGCCGGTATCCAGGGTGTCGTGAGCGACGCCAACGGTGCCGGTGTTCCGGGCGCGACAGTTACATTGATCAACAAGGGAACAAACCAGACGCAATCTACGGTGACATCAGGCGAAGGGTTTTACCGGTTTTCTGCACTCTCACCAGGAACCTATTCGGTATCCGTTGAGAAGGATAATTTCAGTAAGACGGTGATCGATGATGTCAAAGTTGACGCCGAGGCTACGAAGGGACAGGATGTTGTGCTGCAGCCCGGCTCAATCAGCGAGGTTGTGACGGTCCAAGCAGAGGGTGCTCCCTTGCAAACCGAAGATGCGAGCATCCGGCGAACCGTTACGACTCAGGAAATCCAACGGCTTCCCCAAATCGGACGCGATCCGTACGAATTGATCCGTCTATCGCCCGGCATCGTCGGGCTCGGAGCTCGCAACGGCGACGGAAACTCCGTCGGACTGCCGAACACGTCCGGCCCCGGCGGCTCGAACAGCTCAATATTCCAAACGGAGAATCAAGTTCCGATATCGGCGAACGGACAGCGTGTTAGTTCGAATAACTATCAGGTTGACGGCGTAAGCGTCAACAGCCAGTCGTGGGGCGGTGCCGCGATCATCACACCTTCGCAGGAGATCGTAAAAGAGATCCAGGTAGTTACTTCCACATACTCCGCGGAAGACGGGCGAAATGCGGGAGCGAGTATTAAGACGATCACACAGAACGGCACAAACGATTGGCATGGCAGTCTGTTTTATAAGCTAAATGATCCGTCGCTCAATGCTTTCAATAGAATGCCAAGCAGAATCAATAATATTGGCGTTGAAGGGCCAAAGAGAGTTCAGAGGAAGTTCAGTTCTTATGGGGGCAGTATCGGCGGACAGCTCCCATTCTTTAATTTCGGCGAAGGTGGACCTTTCTTCAACGCTGGGAAGGATCGAAGCTGGTTTTTCTTCGCATACGAGGGTGTTCGAGAAAGCTCCAACAATAAGTATTACTCGTGGTATGAAACGTCTGAGTTTCGGAACGCAATTCTGACCCAGCGGGCCGGTACCGTGACGGCGGCGATCATCGGAGCACCCGGCGGCGAGCCAAGGGCGGAAAAGGTAGCTCCGCGACTCAACGCTCAAAATCGGTGGGCCTGCGGTCCGAATGACTCGGTGTTGCTCAATAACTTTACTGCTAACGCAGTGGGCGGTGGCATCGACTTCGGCTCACTTCAGGGAGCTTACGGAAACTACGCCTTAAACAATACCGCTGGAAGCGGGCTCGACGGAGTGCCCGACGTAAATTGCGGCTACTTTGACAACGTGCGAAGTAACAAGGGTCAGCAGTTTTTTGGACGCGTCGATTTTCAATTGACCGAAGATGCAAGACTCGCTGTGACGGGTACTGTTACACCCTTCCGATCCGGAGGAATGACTAGTGATTCGCAAAGCCGTCCGCAGGCAGATTTCTTCTCGGATCGAATGAATTTTGCGACGGCCATAATTTTCAACCAAACGTTGTCGGCGAATTGGCTTCACGAAGCCCGTTTTAGCTATAGCGGTTGGGGATTTGATGAGACAGAACAAAGCGGTGACCAGAACTTTGGAATCCCTCGCATTGAGGTCGAACAGATCTGGGGAGGACGGCTTCGCTGGGGGGCTCCGCAGCCCGGAACCTTCAAGGATCGACAGTACGATTTGCGATATGCCCTGACCAAGATTGCGGGAAATCATGTTTTGAAGTTCGGTGCCCAGTACAATCGAGACGTTAATGCCGGCGGAAGGATCAATCTTGCAAGGCCTTTGTTCGGGTTTGTTCGTCCGTGGAATTTTGCAAATGGCACGCCTATTAACGAGGTGATCGGCGCGGATCCACAAGGCAACCCGAGAGCCGATGACACGATTTTTCATACGACGGGCTTGGCGTTATTTGTCCAGGATGATTGGAAGGCTCGTAGAAATTTGACTCTCAATCTCGGCCTTAGATGGGAGTATCTTGGCCCGATC
>DAIOWA010000104.1:0-7826 GCA_036758705.1 Pyrinomonadaceae bacterium
TACATCCAGGGCCCAGTTAAAGAGCTTTGTTTTATACCCGCCCGCGCTTTTACCCTTCTTAACGATCTTGTGATAAACCTGCTCGAAGAGCCGCGGGACGGCGGTCATGATCGTGGGCTTAACTTCTTGTAAATAAACGGCTATTTGATCGAAGGCGGGGCAATAATGGACCGAAACGCCGTTCGAGATGAGCACATAAAACACCGTCCGCTCAAAGATGTGCGAGAGCGGCAGAACGGCGAGCGAGCGGTCGTTGTTGTGGATCGGCAGGCCTTTCGAGATCGCGGAGACGTTCGACGTGAAGTTCTCGTGCGTGAGCATCACGCCTTTTGGCTCGCCGGTCGTGCCGGATGTATAGATGATCGTGGCGAGATCATCGGCCTTCAGTTCGGCCAGAAGTCCTTCAAAATCAATACTATCGCCCGCGTCGATCCCCTTTTGTTCGATCTCGGAAAGGGTGAGCGAACGATTGTCGCCCTCGGGTTTTGCGTCGTCATCGAAGAAGACGAGCCGCTCGATTCGCTCCACGCTCTGGATCGCCGCTTCGGCGTGTTTGAGCAGCTTTTTGCCCGAGACGAAGAGCATCTTCGCCCCGGAATCTTCGAGGATATACCGGATCTGTTCTACGGCCTGAGTCGTGTAAATCGGTACGTTTACAGCCTTTAGCGACAGGATGGCCAGATCCGTCAGCGACCACTCGGGGCGATTCTCCGAGATGATCGCGATGCGGTCACCGGCCTTTACGCCGAGCTGCGAGAGGCCGATCGCGATACGCCGGATACGCTCGACGACCTCCGGTCCGCTCATCCGATGCCACGCGTCGCCGATCTTATAGGCGAGCGCGTCGGGCTTGTTATTGCGTCGGAACGACTCTATGCAGAAGTGCGGGATCGTCCGCGGCAAGCGATCGAAGCCGATGAGGTTTTCAGCGATCATTAACAGAAATTTATCGAGCTATTAGATATCCGCATATTTTCTCAGAGGTTACGCGTCTGGTCAAAACGCACTTTTCGCTCGGTCGGGCGCCAGAAGACCTCGTCAGGCCCCTTGCCACATATGATAAAATTCTTTTGGTATGACGACACAAGTTTTTGAAGGCACCTGGGAGGAGATCACACGGCACAGCAAGGAGCTTATCGGCCGAAAGGTGAGACTGTTGGTGCTCGAAGACGACACTGGGGCAACGCCCAACAGGAAAGCGGTCGATATTCTTAACGATGTGCGTAGTAAGCAAAAGGATCTTCGCTTCACAAATGGTGAGGAAGGTATCGATATCGTTCGGCGGGGCCGCTCCGGTGATATGTTTCAAAATGATCCCGAATTAGTACTCCTAATGCTGTCGTCATAGATGCAAATGTTCTTATCTCCATCTGTTCGAAAGAACAACACACCTACCCTGTAGCCGACGCCGCATTTGATCACTACGCCAGGAATGGGTGGGAGTTCTTTGCTCCCAACATCGTTACTGCCGAAGTTCTTTTTGCACTTTGCGTAAAGGAGCGGTCAGGAGCAATTTCGCAGCCTGAATTCGATCAGGCGATAGAGTTCTTTATCAACTTCATGCAGGTTATCGGTACTCCAGAAAACGAAGCGGCATTGATCGAACGAGCCGTCAAGATCCGCGCGGAAGCTATGATTGCAAACGCACGTCAGACGGCATCTATATTGCCTTCGCAGAGGAACTTGGCCGAACTCGAATCTCGGAGATCTTGAGCTTCGATAAGGGGCTCAAGAATCAGATCGCGAACGCCGCACCGAATGTCTCACTCAATCTCCTGACTATCTAACCCGAGGATTCTAATTGAACCTCGTGAATTCTCTTGCTTCGCGGGCTCGATGCCGATTATAGTGTTCGAGCTATGGCATTTCGACGTCTATTAGCCGTTAGCTGCTTGGTATTTGCTCTTGCTGGTGCAGTATTAGGTCAGGCCGAGCCTAAGGAGGAGTTCGTCAACCTATATCGTATCATCGACAGCGGAAGTTGCGCAGAGATCGATGAAATACTGGCGCGCTCGGAGAGTAAAGCTACCTTGCGAGCGTCTAAAGCCGAGTGTCATCTCACACTCGGGCAGTTGGCCCCAGCCCGAGAAAGCCTGCTAGCCTCATTGGCCGACCCATCTATCCATGTCGGGACGTTTATCAAAGTTCATGGGCTGCTTTATAAAATGCAGCTCCATGATGATGGACTTCGAACCGCGTCGGAGTTCATAGCCAGGAATCAGTTTGTTTTCGAGGCATACAACCGGCGATCAATCGTTAACTGGACTCTTGGGAACTATGAAGTTGCGATTGAGGATATGATCTCTGCCGCGAAGATCGCCAATGGACGCGGGCCCATAGATATAGGAAGCTTAGTAGCGATCTCAAAGCTACCGCCATCGGATGGACGACTGCCTGGGATGTATCGCCGGATCTATACCGAGTTAAAGCCCCTGGTCGATTCGGCCGTGAAGCGGCGAGAATCTATTCCACCTGGTGAGTTCGTGTCGCCGGAGATCTTGAATACTATTAGTAACCTAGGTCGAATAGCGAGGTTCGCCGCGAACTATGAAGCAAGAATGTATGACGCAAGAGGGCTTGATACGGAGCGCGAAAAGGCATTTGACCGCATGGTTGATGTAGAGCCTAAGTTTCTCTCCTACGGAATTCGAGCGGGTTTCTACAAGGAAAAGGGCCTCTCCAGTCGTGCAAAAGAATGTACGAGGTTGATGTATTTTTACCTGACGCATGAAACCTCTCGCGAGATCAGAATTCGGATCCTACCGAAGTTTGCATACACCTCTACACAAGCGGATCCTGACCGGGGCCGAAAGCTTCTAGCGAATCTTTTTATGAGTCGTGGTAAGTACTATCACCTTTCGGCAAATCCAGACCTTGCGCGTTCCGACTTCGATAAGGCGTTGGAACTTGATCCCGATCTTCAGGTGAGGATCGAGAAAATACTCGCCGAGGCTCCTGAATAACAATCGATTTCGCACTCGTTTATAATGGAGCGAATGATCATCGATCGACGTGACTTTCTGCGGACTTCGGCGGCAGCAATTGTCGGGCTGGCGGCGGGGATGGACCGGAGGCTAATCGCACAAGCATCGGCGGTGCGGAAGTTTGCGGCGGTGAAGGTTGCGCGGGAGCGGATCATTCGCGAGGTTGTGGGGTTGCGGCCGTATCGGGATGAAGGGTATGTCGTGCGTGGTGAGAAGGTTGGCAATAAGCTGCTGGTTCACCACTACGGACATGGCGGAGCGGGGATCACGCTTTCTTGGGGGACGGCCGCGGAGGCGGTCGAGCTTGTGCGCGGGTTTCAGTGGCCGTTGGTCCGAGGGCGAGCGGTTCAACGGAAGTATGCGGTGATCGGATGCGGCGTGATCGGGTTGTCGACGGCGTTGATGCTGCAGCGAAAGTTTCAGGACGGGCCGGGAACGGTGACGATATATTCGAAGGACCTGCCGCCTGACACGACTTCGAATATCGCGGGCGGATTCTGGTCGCCGACTTCCCTTTATGACGGAGACGCGGTGACGCCGGAATGGATAACAAAATTTCGTCGTTCATCGAAGGCTGCGAACCAGGCGTTTCAGTTGCTGGCCGGGAAAGATTATGGCGTGCGGTGGATCGATACTTTCAATCTTTATCGCGCCGAGGCGAGCGTGAACAATGAGCTTCCGGGCGGCAACGATCTTTATCCGAACATGGCGATATATCGCGATCCGGCGACGTACTTTGGCTTCCCGATCGTGCGGCAGTACAGCACGATGATGATCGAGCCGCAGCAGTATCTCGCCAGGCTGCTGCGCGATTTTTACACGGCGGGCGGCAAGCTGATCGTGAAGGAATTCAAGACCCGCGAAGAGGTGATGCGTCTGCCGGAGCCGGTGATCTTTAACTGCACCGGCCTTGGGGCTCGTGCGTTGTTTGGCGACCAGAAACTTGAACCGGCCCGCGGCCAGCTTGCGATCCTGCTGCCGCAGCCCGAGGTCGATTACTGCTACCTCGGCCCCGGCTATATGTTCCCACGCTCCGACGGCATCGTCCTCGGCGGCACCTTCGAACACGGCGACTGGTCGCTCGAACCGAGAAAAGAAACGACCGACGGCTTCCTGAACACTCACGCGTCGATCATGCGGGGGTTGACAGTCGGGGCGTAGAAATTTGGTCTCCGAAGGGACAATGTTAGGTTAAGATAGGATTGTATGCAGAACGTTATTGAGGAAATAGCCAGTAAGTCAGCGTCGCTTCCCGCGGAGCTTCAGCATGAGATCCTCGATTTCGTGGAGTTCGTCTCCGTGAAGCGTGGCAAAGCGAAAGGTAGCGGCAAAGCATTCAAGAGTGTTCGCGGAATACTTGATCGTGACCTGACCAGCCTCGACAAAGATCTGGCTGAGATCCGACGCGAAACGTGGAATGAATCCCAAGCGGTTCGCTCTCTATGAGAAAGAAGTGGCAGATCATTGTCCTGGCTTTGGCGGTGGGGCTGATCGGGTGTGAAGAGAAGAAGCCGGATCAAAGTTACCGGACGATACCGCGAGCTGAAAACCAGACGAAGGGTACGGCATCGATCCTGGGGACGGTGATATTCAAAGGAAAGCCGGCGGCCGGTGTAACGGTTCTGCTTTGCGGATATGTGAATGGCCTGCCGCTCAGTGGATCTATGTGCGAACCTTCGTACGGAAAAACGCTCACGGACGAGAGCGGGGCGTACAGCTTCACCGATCTGAAAGCAAACAACGACACGGCAAGCGAAGATTTCAAATTCTATACACCGGTCGCCGTGGCCGATGGCGATCCGCCGGCTTACTACTATTGGCAGAAGGTCAATTCGATGACCTCCGACTCCGTAGCACCGAAACCGGATGAGGCTTACGAATTCAAGCCGATCGACCTGCCCAAAAGGAGTGTTCGCTTACTCGCCCCCGCGCAGGACGAGAAGATCAGCGAGCAGCGGCCAAGCCTTCGGTGGGAAGAATACCCCGGGGCGACGCGGTATGAGATCACGATAAAGAACAGATACGGAAAGCCCAGATCGATCTCGGTTGACGGAACCACGCCAGGCTCGCGTCCCGCGGCCGACCTCACTCCCGGCCTCTACGAATGGTCGGTAGCTGCGTTCGACGGCAAGTCCGAAAAGCTCAGCGAAAGCGCCCGGCCCGCCGGGACATTTGAGGTTGTAAAAGGTAAATGATGCAGCGCAGAGTTCTCTCATCTAAGCTCACGTTTGTATACAAGATCGTGTTTCCGATACTTTTTGTCGTTTCGATCGTTTGGGGATCGGGTATTTGGCTCTCGATACGTAAGGTTCCGGGGTTGGGATTTATGACCTTGATCCTGATCGTCATGGCAATCAATCTGGTCTGGGCCGGGTGGCTGGCGTTGAGGTCTTGTCGCGTCGAGACGGATGGAGAAAATTTCTACGTGTCGAATTTCGGGACGGAGGCGGTCATTCCGCGTGCAGACCTTTACGAAGCGACCGAGATGCGTTGGCTCAAGCCTTATTGGATCACGCTGCGGCTGCGGCGGCCGTCGGTTTTTGGCGACAAGATCGTCTTCATACCGCCATGGCGGATCGGAGGCTTCTGGACGGCGAATCCGCTGGTCGAGGAGTTGAACGCGGCTCGGACCAGATGGTGATCGCGACACTTTCGTAGCCAGATCCGCCTATCTCAGGCGGCTTTTCGGACGACAAAATATGCCTCGCGTCGGAGGCGGACGGCTTCGATCACGGCTTCGGGGATCGTCATTGAAGCTCCGGCTGCCGTCGAACGAATGCTCGTTCCGATCAATTCCCAGTCGCATGCATTATGATATTCCTGCTGGTTCAAGGTCTGAACGGCGGTCCATCCGGAAACCATCAAGAGCGAATCGAGAAGGGCCCGGATGCGGTTCTTTTCGCTCGTCGATGCCTCAATCTCAGCCCTGATGGCCGCTCGAGTTTGCTCGATGAGCAAGCTGGCAAACTTTGGCTGAGCAGCAAAGTTCACCTGCGGAACCCCTTTGAGACTACGCAATGCGCCGAGGTGTTCCTCAAGCAGTACAAGATACTTCTCTGCCCTTACGACAACATCATCAGCCGTTCCTTCCTCAAGACCCATCCGGGCGATCTCGAGTCCGCGATTCTCCGTCGACTTTATGAGTCTCATTGCTTTATCCTCCACCTTTTTGCGGGAGAGCCTTTGCCGCCGGCGATCAGGCTAATTGTCATACCCGCGGCGATGAGTGCGGCCGTAAGCAGAATTCCCATCAGTATCATTACCAGAGCGAATATCGCGGTGTCTTTGAACAACATAATGTCTCCTTTGATCCGGACTATTGGATCGTGCTGTTTGCGAGGACCACAGGATCAAAGGGTGAGTTGAGCGGACCGGTTATCACGGCCGGGGTTGGCTCGTCAAAGCTATATACCGCATCGAGTTCGGTGCTGAAGATCTCGAATACCGTGTAGAGCTTCGTGATCGTCATTAGGTCGGTGATGCGTTCGTTAACATTCGTCAGCTTCAATTCACCATTGTTCGCTTTCAGCGTCGTGTAGCCGCTGACGAGTTCGCCAAGGCCGCTGGAGTCAATGTGAGTTACCTTCTCGAGATTAACGATGATCTGTGTTTTGCCTTCGAGAACAAGGCGTCTGATGGATTCGTGAAGGCGGCGGTTCGATTCGCCGAGTCCGAGCTTACCTGAAAGGTCGATGATAGTAACACCCCGGAACAGACGTTCTTCGACAGTGATCTCTGACATAAATTCTCCTGTGGAACAGTAATGCTGTGGTCGGTCAGAGGAAGCGGCGGATTCCGGAGCGTCTGAGAGGAGCGAGCGAGACTCTTTATATTTTGAACGTACTCCTAAGCGATCGGAATAGCAATCGGGACCACTGCCAAATTCGACCGGATCGAGCTGAGTGAGCGTAGGCAAACAACGGCACTAGAAAATAGTTGACGATTTCCGCGAAGCAAAACCATTCCTGGGCGGCGTGTCGATCCGCAAAGTTATCGGGGCTGCAGAAATTGATTCGGGAAGGCTGAAAAAGGAGCAAGCGTGACTCGATTTGAGTGAAGTATGTTCTCTTTTACCTGGGGACACAAGTTTTTTGCATTGACACGTTGTTGCATCTTTGGTATTGTACGTTTGTTTCCGTAGGAGAAACGACTATTTATGATGACAGATTGGCAGGAATTTGAAGGCGGGCAAGTGGGCGCTCGTTATTTGCGGACGCGAGTGACGTTGAACGTTGAGGGATGTTTCTATATCGGCAGGAAGGCTTTTGAAGCGTTAGGTATGCCGGAGGCGGTGAATCTCTACTTTGACGCGGGCGGCAGCCGCGTCGGTGTTAAGGCAGTTCCGAGTGGAGAGAAGACGTTCAAGGTAGTTCATTCGAGCCAGGCGAAGGGACGTTACGGGCACTTGAGGGCTGCGACTTTTTGCAGGCATTACGGGATCATTCCCGAGGCGAGGATCGAGTTTCAGGATGTGCACATAGATGCGGACGGGATGATGGTGCTCGATCTGAAGACGGTCCGTCGGGTGATGCGGTAGGCCATCGAGTTGAATTGGAACAGGATGGACAGGATATGCAGGATATTTAACGCAGAGTTCGCAAAGATCGTAGAGGACATAGAAATTCCGCGTCCTCAGCGATCTCCGCGTTTGAAAAACATCCTCTTCATCCTGTACATCCTGTTTGAATCGAGCGTAACACTGGACATCTTTATTTGAGGTTTGAGATTTGAGATTCGAAAAATGAGAACCGCGGAACAAGAAAGAACAACGAGAACCACAGAACCGGAAGAGCAAGAGAGAGCAACAGGAACGCCGATCAAAGGCGATGAAGCTTGGTATGA
>DAIOWA010000105.1:0-7818 GCA_036758705.1 Pyrinomonadaceae bacterium
CCGCGGACTCGGCCACACCGGCGGCACGCTCGACAAACTCGAATCGATCCCCGGCTTCAATGTAAATCTCACGACCGACGAGTTCCGCGACATCATCAAGCGATGCGGATTTGCGATGGCCGGCCAGACCGCGACGATCGCCCCGGCCGACAAAAAGCTCTACGCCCTCCGCGACGCAACCGCTACAGTGCCATACATACCTTTGATCGTCGCGTCGATAATGTCCAAGAAACTTGCGGAGGGTTTGGACGCCCTCGTGCTCGACGTAAAAACGGGTTCGGGAGCGTTTATGAAGGATCTCGCCGACGCCAAAACGCTCGCCGGGGCGATGGTCAAGACCGGCGAAAAGTTCGGCGTGAAAACGCAGGCGGTCCTATCCAGCATGGACCAACCGCTCGGCAAATATGTCGGCAACGCGGTCGAAGTCTACGAGTGCATCCAGATCCTCCGCAACGAGACCGACCCGGCCGCGATGCCGACGTGGGAACTCTCGCTCGAACTCTCGGCGCGGATGCTCGTACTGAGCGGCATCGAAGAAGATATCGAAAAAGCGAAGGCGGTCTGCACGTCAAAGCTCGAGTCCGGCGAAGCCCTCGAACTCTTCCGCCGCAATATCGAATGCCAGGGCGGCGATCCGCGCGTGTGCGATGATCCCGAAAGTCTGCTCGACAACAGCATCATCAAGTTCGACGTCCTCGCCGCGTCCGACGGCCACGTCACCGCCATCGACACCCTCGCGATCGGCAACGCAATGTGCGAGATCGGCGGCGGGCGTACGAAGGCCGAAGACACCGTCGACCACGCCGTCGGATTTTCTTCTGATGTAAAGATGGGCACCGAGATCCGATCGGACGATCCGATCGGAACCGTCTATTGCCGAACCGAGGAGCAGTTTAGGGCGATTGAAGATAAGCTCCAAAATTCCTACACCATCTCTGAAAACAAACCGACCCACAAGCCCCTCATCCTAGAGACGATCTAAACGCTCTTGTCGCCGTTGGCGACCCTCTAGATCGGCCTTGCTCCTTCCTGTTCCTCTTGTTCTGTGGTCGGTGTTTGAGAAACCACGGAACAAGAGGAACAGGAACGAACGAAATCTGAACAGAAAATCTGCAAGTCCTCCAAACCTCGCTCGTTCCCTTATCACCAGCCTTCAACGGCACTAACAAAACTGATTCGGGAGACTTGTATGAAACGAACAATATTGGCTGCACTTGCCGCCGTCTTCTTTCTAGCCGGATTTACGGGAGCCTTCGCACAACGCACGACCACGCGGACCACTCGCACCACAACGACGACCACAACGACCAAAACAACCACCACAACGACCAAACCGATCTACGCGACCGACAATCGCGACACGCTTGAGATGGTGTTCGTGCTCGACACAACCGGGTCTATGGGCGGGTTGATCGAAGGGGCGAAACAGCGGATCTGGGGCATCATCAACGAGGTGATGCAGAAGCCTACCAAGCCGCGAGTTCGGGTCGGGCTTGTTGCGTATCGCGACAACGGCGACGAATACGTGACCAAGCTTCTCCCGATCACCGAAGACCTCGACAAAGCCTACACAACGCTGATGGACTATCGAGCGGGCGGCGGCGGAGACACGCCGGAGAATGTCCGCAAGGCGCTAGCTGAAGGTGTTCGCGGTGCGGGATGGTCGAAGTCCCGCCGAGGCCTCGCACAGATCGTATTCCTCGTCGGCGACGCTCCGCCGCAGAACTATGCCCAGGAGCCCGACGTGCTTATCACGACGGCCGAGGCCGTTCGTAAAAATATGATCGTCAACACGATCCAATGCGGCAATCTCGACGGCACGCGCGAGATCTGGCAGACGATCGCTCTCCGCGGCGAAGGGAAGTATTTCGCCATCGCACAGGATGGCGGCGTCCACGCTATCTCTACGCCGTACGACGCGAAACTCGCCGAACTCGCAGGCAAGGTCGGCAGCACCTACGTTGGCTACGGCGAAAAGGCGAAGCGCGAATCGAACATCTCGGCCCGACAGGTAACCGAACTCTCTATCGCTGGCCGTGCTCCTGCGACCGCACAAGCCGATCGTGCGGTAAACAAGGCTGTCAATACCTTCCAGTACGACGGTGATCTGCTGCAGGATGTCGAGAACGAATCGGTGAAGCTAAAGGACGTTAAGACCGATGATCTGCCCGAAGACCTGCAGAAACTCTCACCGGCCGAACGCGAAAAGACCGTCGCCGCCCGCATCGCCGACCGAAAGAAGATCCGGGCCGAGATCCTCGAACTCTCGAAAAAGCGTGATGCCTACATTGCCGAAGAACGCAAGAAAGCCGGCCAGTCCAACGGCTTCGACACAGCGGTCGCCGCCGCTTTGAAGGAACAGCTGCTTAAGAAGGGAATCCGCTGACATTCGGCGACGAATTTAGTGCCTCGGCCAGTCCATAGGGCTGGCCGTTCGACATTTAAACGCAGGGATTTGGTAGAATGGCGATTAAACAAAACAAATGAGCCAATTATCAGAACAACTCGTATTGGAATCACTGAAGCAGATCATCGACCCTGATCTGCGGAAGGATATTGTCACGCTCGGATTCATCCGCGACCTCGCCATCGATGGCGGTGACGTCTCGTTTCGCATCGTGCTGACGACGCCGGCTTGTCCGGTGAAGGAAGAGATGGAAACGCAGGCACGTCAGATCGTCAGCAGATTAGAGGGCGTGACTAACGTCAATGTCACCATGGACGCCGAGGTTCCGCAGGGACGTGGGCTGGCGAACAACGTCACGATCGAAGGCGTCAAGAATATTATCGCCGTCTCGAGCGGCAAGGGCGGCGTAGGGAAGTCGACGGTGGCGGTAAACCTGGCGGTCGCGCTTGCTCTCGACGGAGCCAAGGTCGGTATTATGGACGCCGACGTTTACGGCCCGAACGTTCCGCTGATGCTCGGGACCGGATACGACCAACCCGAGGTTCGCGATCAGAAGCTCATCCCGATCGAAGCACACGGCGTGAAGATGATCTCGATGGCCGTGCTCGTTCCACCCGACAAGCCGATGATCCTCCGCGGGCCGATGCTCCACGGCGTCGTGCGGCAGTTCCTGACCGATGTGAATTGGGGCGAGCTTGATTACCTGATCGTCGATATGCCGCCGGGAACGGGCGACGTGCAGCTCTCGCTCGCACAGCTTGTGCCGGTTCAGGGTGCCGTGCTCGTGACGACGCCGCAGGAAGTCTCGCTCTCCGACGTGCGGCGTGCGGTGAAGATGTTTGAGACGGTGAACGTGCCTATCCTCGGTGTGATCGAGAATATGTCCTACTTCATCGCGCCTGACACCGGCAACCGCTACAACATCTTCGGCGAAGGCGGCGGACAGAAGCTGGCGGACGAATATGGCCTGACTTTCCTTGGCCAGGTGCCGTTGGGAATGGAAGTGCGCGAGGGCGGTGACAAGGGAATTCCCGTCGTCGTCGCATCTCCCGATTCGCCCCAAGCGGCCGCATTCCGCAAGGTCGCCGAAGAAGTCGCTCGCCACGTCTCGATCGAGGCGATGAAACCGGAGTTGGTGGTGATATCGAGGGCGAAAGGCTAATCGACGAATGTACGAGCGGTTCAAGGAAGACCAGGGACAGGCGTTTTCGGAGTTCACCGATGGCGACCACGCGCGACCGCCTTATCTGAAATGGATCGCCGCGGGCCTTGCGGTGAACCTCCTTTCATGGATCGTGGCGATCATCACACCTGAAGCGATCGCCTTTTGGATCGGGTTTGTGGCCGACCTCTCAGACAAGGTAAAGGCCTGGCTGCTCGCCTTTCCGTTCTGGTCGACGTTTTTCGCGGCATACGCCTCGTTCCGGCTTCCGCGATGCTCCAACCCGACCGCAAGTCTGGAAGACGGGGACATAATGGCTTCGTACCGCGATACCGAGAAGAGCAATTACATCAGGAACCGTGTACTTCTCGCATTAGGTGTAGCGGCCGTCAATACGATCGTTCTTGTCTTTGTAGTGATCTGGTTGGGCGAGGGCACTTAAAGTCACCGAGCCGACCGCTTATTCAATCTTGTTCCTAGTCCAACTTTGGAGAACTATGCTGCCTACACGTAGATCCTTACTTAAAACCCTAGCGACGAAAGCCTTCGTCGCAACAGTCCTCTTCAGCCTTCTGAGCTCGACCTCGTTTGCTCAGGCCAAACGTCCGCTGACGGCGGGTGATTTTGATTCGTGGCGGAGCATTCAGGGATCGCAGATCTCGCGAGACGGCAGCTTTGTCGCTTATGTGATGCAGCCGCAGGATGGCGACGGCGAGTTGTTTGTGAAGAGCACGACCGGCGAAAACGAGTGGCGTGTTCCGCGCGGATATCGGCCTCCGACACCGCCGCCCGATGCGTCGGATCCGGCGGCGACGATGGCGTTTCTGGCTCTTGGACGGCTACTGCGTCCAAACTTCTCGGCGGACAGCAAGTTCCTGTTCTTCAACATCGAGCCGAACAAGGCCGACATCCTGAAGGCGCGAAAGGACAAGAAGGCTCCGGCGGATTTTCCGAAGAACGCACTGGGGATCATGGATCTTGCGACGGGCAAGGTCACTCGGGTCGAAGAAGTAAAGTCCTATCAGGTTCCTGAGGACGGCTCGGGTTTTGTGGCGATCTTAAAGGAACCGGCTCGCGAAGATCGACGAGCCGATGCACGCGCGGCGAATTCAAATTCAGCACCGCGTCCGTCGCCGACGCTCGCTTCGAGTCGCAAAAAGGATTACGGCAGCACGCTGATCCTGCGCAGCCTTTCGGACGGTAAGGACAGATCGTTTGCCGACGTGCTCGATTACAGTTTTGCGAAAGACGGGAAGTCGCTCGTGTACGCGGTGCAGTCGCGTAAGGAGGAGACGAACGGAGCTTTCGTTGTCACGCCGCAAACATCGGACGCGCCCGTCGCGTTACTTTCGGGAGCGGGTAAGTACACAAAGTTCACCTGGGATGAGGATCAAAAGCAGCTTGCATTCATCAGCGATCGCGATGATGCCGCCGCGAAACAGCCGAAGTTCGAGGTCTATCACTGGAAGCGAGGTACGCCATCCGCGACCGAGGTCGTTTCGGTAAAGACCGCAGGATTCCGGCCGGAGTATGTCGTCAGTGAAAAAGGATCGCTGACGTTCTCGTATGACGGCAGCCGACTCTTTATCAGCAGTTCCCCGGCGCCCGATCCGGAGCCGGATCCGAACAAGGCGGCTCCCGATGAAGAGAAGGTGATCGTCGATCTATGGCACTGGAAGGACGATTACATCCAGCCGACGCAGAAGGTGAGGGCGATAGCGGATCGGGACCGGTCGTATCGGGCCGTCTGGCATATCGCCGATCAAAAATTTGTCCAGCTTGCCGACACGACGATGGAGACGATCAGCCCGAGTTCGAACGGCTTGTACGCGATCGGCAGCGACGACCGCGAATATCGCATCCGCGGGAATTACGATCCGGGGTTCACCGACTACTACCTGGTAAATACGGTTGACGGGTCGCGAAAGATATTGAGAAAGGGCGGGCAGTTCGGCGCGAGCTGGTCGCCGGACGGAAAGTATGTGATCTATTTTGACGGTAAGGACTGGAACTCGGTTTCGATCCCGGATATGAAGGTCACGAATCTCACATCGAAGCTAAAAATATCCTTCGCTCGTGAGGATCACGATACACCGAACGCGGCTCCGCCATACGGACTTTCGGGCTGGACAAAGGATGATAAGGAAGTCCTGATCAATGACCGGTTCGACATCTGGCAGGTCTCGGCCGACGGTTCCGGATCGAAGATGCTGACAAACGGTGTCGGGCGCCGTGAAAAGACCGAGTTTCGATATGTACGCCTCGACCCCGACGAGCGATTCGTATCACCCGGCCAGACGATGCTTCTTCGGGCAGAGAATGAGGAGACTCGTGATTCCGGCTTCTATCGCGTGAAACTGGACGGGACGCCCGAAAAGCTTGTGATGGAAGCGAAGAGCTTCAACAATCCGACAAAGGCAAAGGATGCCGACCGGCTGATGTTTCAGGCGTCGAGATTTGATATGTATCCGGATGTTTGGACGGCCGCTGGTGATATGGCCTCGCCCCGGAAACTAAGCGACGGCGATGCTCAGCGTGCTCCATTCAACTGGGGTAAGTCGGAGTTGATCCGATACAAGAGCGCGGACGGTGTGCCGCTGCAGGGAATCGTGATCAAGCCGGACAATTTCGACCCGAAAAAGAAGTATCCGATGATCGTGTATCTATACGAAAAGCTCTCGGATACCGTCCACAATTTTCAGAATCCCGGCCCGGGCACGTCGGTCAATTTTAGTTATTACGCAAGTAACGACTACGTGATCTTTATGCCGGACATTGTCTACAAGACGGGCTATCCGGGAAAGAGTGCGTTGAAATGCGTTATGCCGGGCGTCGAGGCGGTCGTGAAGGCGGGGTTTGTAGATGAGAACCGTGTCGGCATTCAGGGACACAGTTGGGGCGGGTATCAGATCGCCTATATGATCACGCAGACGAACAAGTTCAAGGCGGCAGCTCCGGGGGCATTGGTCGCCGATATGTTCAGCGCGTACAACGGGATCCGCTGGGGAACCGGCATACCGCGGCAGTTTCAATACGAACGTACGCAGAGCCGTATCGGCGCCTCGATCTGGGACGCACCGGACAAATATATGGAGAATTCACCGCTGTTTTCGATCCGAAATGTCCAGACGCCGGTATTGATGCTCCATAACGACAACGACGACGCGGTGCCGTGGTATCAGGGGATCGAGTTTTATCTGTCGCTGCGCCGGTTAAATAAAGAGGTCTATTTCTTTAATTATAACGGAGAGTTTCACGGGCTTCGGAAACGGCAGAATCAAAAGGATTATTCTCGCCGGATGAAGGAATTCTTTGATAACAAGCTCAAGGGGGCACCGGCCCCGGAGTGGATGCAGAAGGGCATTCCGTATCTGCAGCGGGAAAAGGAAAAGGAGCAATATCGCCCGCAGGTCGGAGCCGGTTCCGATGAAGCGGTTTTGCCTTGAAATTCGTTGGAAATCCGGTTATAGTTGACATTAATGTAAGGATTCATTTGAATCCTGTTAGAAGTTTCAGGAGACGACATTAATCATATGGCAGCAGTAGCAGCACCCTCAGTCGAATTGGACGTCACCGAGAGCGCCTCGGTCGAGATCAAGAAATTTCTCGCGAGCGAAGAAGATCTGCCGGAAACGTCAGGACTTCGCGTCCGCGTAGTTCCGGGCGGATGCTCGGGTTTTCAGTACAGCCTGAATATTGAGGAAGAGTCGAAACAGGGGGATTTCATCCTCGACAAATTCGGCATCAAGCTTTTTGTCGATATGTTCTCGGCACAATACCTCAATGGCGTGGTCGTCGATTACACGTCGAATATGATGGGCTCGGGCTTCACGTTTGAGAATCCTAACGCCACCGGCGGCTGCGGATGCGGCACGTCGTTCTCGGCCTAGGTCCAAGGTCAATTCTTGAATTCCACCCGTATTTTTTACGGGTGGTTTCTTTTTCTGGAACCCGCTCGTCATTGGCTCTATCTGTTGGCATACAGGACAACTGAAGGGAGCTCGGAAGGCGGGGTTGGATGGTTCGGGATCGGCGGAAAACGCCGATCTCAATGAACTCAGAAGCCGTTCCTCTTAGTATTTCTCTGCCTTCAAGAGGGGCGGCTTTGTCGGGATCGCAGTCCGTAATCGAGAATTCAACTGCGTTTCCGATAACCGGCAGTCGCCCCTCTTGAGTGCAGATATACCGGTGTTTCGGTCAATCTGATTTCTGCCTTTGCGCTCATCCGGCGAGGATGCTAATCTCTTTT
>DAIOWA010000106.1:0-7806 GCA_036758705.1 Pyrinomonadaceae bacterium
GATCAATCCGTTTTCACCGACCGCCCAGCCTGTGAATTTATCCGCAAAGCAATGCGACACCAGTCGCGGATTCGTTCGGATGTTGAACGGCAGCCACGTCGTCCCGCCGTCGCCGGTTAGCCATACGAGCCCGTTCGCGTCCGTCATCGAACCGTTCTTTGCATCGGAAAAGCATAGCGAAAGAAGGTCCGTACGGCTGTAGATATTGATACGCTGCCAGGTCTCGCCGTCATCATTAGAACGGGCGACGCAGCCTCCATCCCCGATCGCAACAACATCGGTTGCGCTCAAGATCTGAGCTCCATTAAGCAACGCGTTCCCGCACGGCTGCGATGCTTTCCACGTTTCGCCGCCGTCCTTTGTAATTATCGTTATCCCGTTCACTCCGACGGCGATCGCGTTTTTCTCATCAAGGGCCGAGATATGCGTCAGGTGATTTTTCACGCCCGACGGCTGATCTTTCCACGTCCGGCCGCCGTCGATCGTTTTCAATACTCGTCCATACGTCCCGACGGTCCAGCCGACTTGATTGCCATCAGTGAATGTTACCGCCGCAAGATGATCGCGAGTCTCCACCGGAACGGCCCGCCAAAGCGATCCGCCGTTTTCCGTGATCAGGATCGTCCCGCGTGCACCGACGATAACCGCGTTCTTCGCGTCCATGGTGAACACCGACGAGAACGACACGTCTTCCATCGCCGCCTGCGCCTGCCAGGTAAACCCGCCGTTCTTCGTATAAAGGATCGCGTTGTCGGCACCGACCGCAAACCCGCTCAGCTTGTCTTTCGCAAAGTGGATCGCGTTAAGCTGATTCCCCTGCGGCAGCGGATTCTGCCACGTCCACCCCGGCCCGACACGCTGAGCAAAAGAATCGCCACAAAAAAGCGCAAAAAGAACAAAATACAAAAATAGATATTTGCGTCTATCTGCGTTCATCTGCGGTTAGATCTCTTGCACTCCCAGATCGACCACCATCTCATCCAGAGCATCGCTATCGACCTTCCCCGCCGCGGCTATCGTCCGCGCCGCTTTGTCTGCGATCTCCTGGACCTCGTGGCCGGCGTGGCCTTTTATCCACTGCCATTTGATGTCGTGTTTCGCTGCGGCCCGGTCGAGCTTGTCCCACCAATCGTTGTTCGTCTTTCGCTTCCAGCCGCTCGACATCGTCTCAACTACATACCGCGAATCGGACAACAATTTCACCTTGCACGGCTCCTTCAGATTTTCGAGCCCCAACGTCGCCGCCGCTATCTCCGCCTGCTGATTCGTCGCCGCCCCGAGAAACTTCCCGACCGCCTTCCAATACCCCTTAAACCCAAGCACAGCCACCGCCGCCGCACGCGGATTCCCCTTCCCGTTACCCAGGCTCGAACCATCGCAAACTATCGTGACTTGTTTCATTCTTCGTGAAGCTTGGAACGCTTAGTTAGATTCAGCAAATGCCCGATCAAGATACTGGATCCGGCGACGATTACGGAGTTAGCGAAAAAGCCTCCCGCGTTGGTCCAGTAAAACGGAATACCCCAATCGAAAAACACGCCGCCCGAAAGTTTAATAGGACTCGCCTGATATTCCCGCCACGCGATCTCATAACTTACAAGATTCAATGCTCCCCAACAGAGGAGCGTTATCAGAAGCCCCGTGAAGAAAGCATCGCTGTAGATCTCGCGGTTCATCGTCTTGTTCGTTTCGGTCGCTTCTACTTCTCCACCCTCATCTCATGGTCCATATACGAATCGAACGTGTCGTCGTGCGAGATGACGAAGAGTTGATCGAAATGGTGGATCTGGCCGATCTGCTGAGCGAGGTTTTCGCGGCGTTCGGCGTCCATGTTCGTGGTCGGCTCGTCAAAAAATGCGACGCGAATGTCAGATAATTGCTTCAGCAACGCCAGACGTACCGACAACGCCGCCGCCATCTGCTCACCGCCCGAGAGGCTCACGAACGGCCGGTCGTAGCCGCCCTCCTCGAGCGAGATGCTGTAATCCTCCGTCCACTTCAACGTGCGTTCGGCGTTCCCCGTGATGTCGCGATAGAGCAGATTCGCCTCCTGTGACACATGCCAGACGTAGTTGCGAGCAACGAGCGGAGCCGCGTCTTTCAGTGTCGTGCGGATAAAATCCGTTGTCTCCAAAACCTTCTCAAGCCGTTCCTTCTCGCGAAACTCGTCCTGCATCGACCGCCGAACCGCTTCAAGCCGCTCAAGCTCAGCCGCAAGTTCCGCCAACCTTCGCTCCGCCACATCCAGTGTCGTCCGAAGCTCGACCTGCCGCTTCTCCAATTCTACAAGAGACTGCCGTTCGGCGAGATGCCGCTCGCGGTTGTAGCCTTCTCCTGCCTCGGCAAGCGACGTTTCTGCTTCACTTAGACGCCGCGAAACATCAATAAGTTCCTTTTCAGCCGTTGCGAACTGAAGTTCGCGTTCCGCAAGCAGCCCAGCCGCGGCTTCGTGAACGATGAACACGCGATACGCATCCGAGGTTCTCTCACGATCCGAGGTCGCGGACGCCCAATTCGAATCGAGATCTTTGTATGCCTCTAACTGTTCGACAGCGATCCGCCGGTCGCTTTCAAGCCGTTCAAGATTCTTGTCCGCAAGCGAGACTTTCTCGCGTATCTCGGATTCGCGACCGAGATCGGTTTTCAGCACAGCGATACGTGCCTTCGGATTGTCTAGGGCAGCCAAGGAAGCCTCAGCCGTTTGCAGTTGCGTCTTTGCATCATCTAGCGGCGACTTATCCTTCAGTGCCATGGCTTTCCGCTCGTTCAGCTTGTCGCCCTCGACCTTTATCTCGGCCAAGCGGCGTTCGATCACCGGAGCCGTCGCCGAAATCTTGATCGCCTCACGCGAAACTCCGAGCGAAGCCGCGACGCCCGCGTGTTCCTGCTGGAGGGTCGCAACGCGCGACCGCAGATCGGCGAATTGGTCGTTCAAAAATCCTTCAAGCGTTTGCCCGTCCTTTAGGTTCAGACATCGCTCGGAAAGTATCGGGCAAATGCCGTTACGAACTTCGCGTTGAAATGCTTCGTCACGCTCGATCGATGCCTGCAGCCGGGCGATCTCCCGGACGATCTCGCCTTCGCGAGATTGATATTTATCAGTCTCTGCCGCCTTCGCATCACTCTCCTGAGCTGCCTTCAATTGCGTCTGATTCGTCCGATACGATTCACGCAAAGCCTCAAGCTGCTCGTCAATACTCTTAACCTCGCGGTCCGCCGCCTCGGCCCTCGCAAATTCAGTCCGCAGTCGTGCGACATCTTTCTCAAGCCGGTCCTGATCGGCTACCTTCGGCTGCAGATCGGCGATGGTCGCGTGAGCCTTCTGGATCCGCTCAAGCTCAGCTCGAAGCTGAACCTGCTCGGCTCGAACATTTGCTTCCGCGGCCTCGACCTTTGCGAGTCCGTCACGCATCTTCTGCCGTTCTTCACGCTCGCGTTCGAGTTCGTGGACACGGCCAAGCGTCGCGGAGTGCAGCTCGGCATCTACTCGAACAATCGCGACTTTCTCAGACGCAGTTTTCGATTGCTCAAGCTCAGAGGCCCGCTGACTCTTTAGCAGATCGGCCCGCTGATTCTCTGCTCGGAGCTTTTCGACTTCCGAAGATATCGCCGCGATCCGCATTTCGATCTCGTCGAGCGCCGAAACGCGTGAACGCTGCTCGGCAACTGAAAGATCGGTCTTCTCGAACTCTGTCCGTTTTAAACCTACGTCAGTGGACAACTCCGAGTGCCGAGCCGTTACCTCATCGATCCGCCCGACTTCGCCCTCAGCTCGTGCGATCCGCATCGAGACAGCGTTGATCTGTCCTTCAACGTAACGAGCCGTCCGTAGCAGTTCATCAGCACTCCGCCGATATTCTTCGACCTTCAGCAGCGTATCGAATGTCTTTTTGCGCTCGGCCGTAGTTGCGAGAAAGATCGCCGTGTACGTGCCTTGTGGAACCCCGATCGCGTGCTTGAATAGCGTTTCGAGGTCCGTTCCCGGCTCAACGCCGAGGTGCTGCCACAGGAACCTTGTGACTTCCTCCTTCTTGTCAGCGATGCGAAAACCGAGCTGGGGATCGAAGACGTAATAGCCCGTCATCGTGTCGCGATAGACCGAGTACTCCCGCTCGTCCAGGCTGCTCTCGAAGGTCACGCGGACCGAGCCTTTCTTGGTTCCTCGTGTTAGAAATTCGTCCTTTTTATAAGCAAGCAGGTCAAAAAGAGCCCACGCGATCGCTTCGATGATCGTCGTCTTTCCGGCCCCGTTCGGCCCGGTGATCGCGGTGCTCCCGCGCTCAAAATTGTATGTAGATTCGGCATGAGATTTGATGTTCTCAAGCTCGACCCGTTTGATGAGCATCCTTGCTATCGATGTTAAGATAACAGCGGTCAGAAATGCGAATTGCGGAACGCGGACGCCACGTCCGCGTCCTTTGCGATTCGGACAATTGTATCGCGCGGACGGGGCGTCCGCGTTCCAAACTATGAAGATCGCCAATGGTGAAAGCGTCATCCTCGTTCTCCACACGCCCCGAGAAAAGTTGCTCGGGATACTCGACGAGATAAATCAGTCGGGCGTATTTGTACGCGCGATCGACCTTGGATACTTCGACGACTGGGTCGCGTCGATCGTGAACGGCGAGCACTATCTGCCAATGAGCGATTATTTCCTCCCGATGTGGCGCGTCGAGCGCATCACGCGCGACGAAGGTTCGCCGTCGATGACGGATCTGTTCGAACAAAGAACTGGAAAGAATCTTGGAGAGTTTTAAGGAAGGTCAATTTCGCCTTGCTTGACGATGCGGATCGAGCCGCTAGTGGTAGAAAGGTTGACGGTCGGGCCTTTTCCGGTGCCGATCTGCCCAACGATCACCTTGCCGCCGGGGACAACGTTCTCCGTGAGAATCTTTATTGGAAAGGCCGAATCGAAATTTCCGTAGCCGTAAGTAGCCGAGATCATACAGTTAACATCCGGCGGAAGCAGCAGCCCGATGCGGCCTGACGCTGATCGAAACTTGTAGAGGCCGCCGCCCATAAACGTCCCGACAAACTTAACACTGCCTGATGTCGCATTCGCGTCAATTAACCGATGGCCCACGTTTTGGAGCGAGATCGTCCCGCGGATCGTACTAACCTTCAGCGGTTCGCCCGGACGGCTGCTTTTTAGATCGAACGCAACGATATTTCCAGTCGTTGTCTCAAGCCCAATTTCGCCTGAAATACTCTCGGCAAGCAATTCACCTTGTTCGGTTCTGGCAAACAGCCCGCCGGAGATATTTCGGACACTGATGTCGCCTTCGATGAGTTTAACCGTAGCTTTGGTAACCGTGTCGACAGTAACTGTCGCGCTTCGGCCGCTGATCGAAAGGTTGCCGCGGGACGGCATATCGATCTCTATCGATTCTCCGCTCAAGCAGTTTGCAAACGGTCCTGCGACAGGCCCTTCCCCTGTCGCCCTTGCAAGCTGAACCCAATTCGCCTTTCCCGTTTCCGGATTTTTTTCCAGCGAGCGAAATTCAAACTTTCGGCCGTTGCGGACGAAGACCCTAACCTCATTACGCTCGGAGCCGTTGATCTTTACGTCGCCTTCCGACACACACAACTGCATGGCCACGTTCGGATCGGCCGCGATCGCCTTCTCGGTAGTTACGCCATCATAGCGAGGGTAACGCGGTGCTCGCGGCGGGGCCGGAATGTACATTTCTTTGACGGGTTTTTCAGGCTTAGCTACCGGCGCCGGCTTTGGTGTCGGCGGCGGTATCTGCTTATCCTTCTGCGGCCACGCAACCACAGTCGCGAGACACAGAACGAGCCCGATTTGTGAAAGTTGTTTCAACATTTCTACCGTCAAATGGTACTTCCAGAGGCTATTGCAGACTAGCCATCATCTCGCCGCGTCCCGACGACGCTTTGAGAAGGTCAATTTTATCCTGATACGTCGAATACAAAACCTGTCGTGCGGCCTGGTTCCGCGGATTCTTTTTCACAACCTCGCGCATCTTGCTGATCGAATCGTCAACCACTGCGATGTCCTTCGCATACGAAACCTGGCTCGACGCGCTCAAGCTCGCGTTCTGAACCGATACCGACTGCTCCAGATCGTTGATAGTTCGGATGTAGCTTTCTTCTCCGGGAAGATATCTCGCCGCAACGGGTTCAACTTTTTTCGGTCCACGTTCTATATAGTTTGCGTTGATGAGCTTCTTAACTTCATTGTCGGGAAGCTTCGTCGTGGTAAACCGGACTCCATCCTTTCCAGAGTCCTTAGCAGCCGCAACCTGCGGTCCAACTATCGTCGAATCCGACTCCGGTACAATTGGTTTTGAACTAGCAGGAACCGACACGATATTTGTATCAGACGTATTGCTGCCTCCTGAGTTCAAATTCCAAACCACGGCCGCCAAACCAACGACCATCAGAATTCCGGCTGCCCCAGCGAACGACGGATTCATAAAGCTTGCCGATACGAACGCGGCCAGTCGCTGCCAAACCGGAGTTCGACTCTTCTCTTCCGCGATCGAATCGTTGATGCGGGTCCAGAGACGCTGCGTCGGCACGAGGGTGTTGATCTCACGGTCCAGAACGGAAAAGACCATTGAGCTTTCTTCCTCGGCCTGAGCGAGCATTAGCGTACACGCATCGCAATCCGCGACGTGGTCCGAGATTCTTACGGCTTCTTCCGGATGCGTTTCGCCGTCCAGAAAGGCCTGTATGGTTCCTATGTCTAAACAATTTCCGTTCATATCGTATCTCTCCCAACCTTGCCGTAAAATCTCGCGAATTCTGCTCTCGCCCTTGCGACGTATGTCCCGATGCTCGTTTCGTTCAGCTCAAGGCTGCTCGCGATCTCTTTGTACGAAAGGCCTTGCTGCTTTAGCACCAGACAGCTTCGCAGCGGCTCTTTGATCTTGCCCAGTGCCCGGTTTATCTCGTTGATCCCGGCCTTTTCTTCAAATTCGTCCTCGACCGAGGTAACGCCGTTTTCTACTGATTCTTTGACGTAAACCTCGTCTCTCGTGTTCGCCCGTATCTTCGTCCGCAGCGTGTTCTTCGCTACGTTCAGGGCTACTCGTATCAGCCACGGCCGGAGTATTTCCTGATCCAGCGTGTCCATATGCTTGTAAAGCTTAATGAACACTTCCTGAGTCACATCCTCAGCCAACCCCGCATCTTGCACGACGGATCGCGCCGCCCGAAAAACGGTTCGATGATGGAGCGAAAACGCCTCCTCAAACTCGATCGTTTCTTTCGCTACGGCAGCCGCTGCTTGTTCGGACATTGAGTCCACAAAAATTTCCGTCGATTCCCTCATTTCCAGCATTAACTAATGCCTTCACAATAAAATACACCAAGCCCGCCCGATTTGTGACAACCGCGATCTCAGTAGCTCAGAATCTGCGATTTCTGCACCACCTCAGGCGAAAACGCGGATTCGGGAAGGGTCGTCAACACAAAATAGTGACTGATCTCATCCGACTCGATCATCTCGTAAAGCATTGATTCCAGACTATTTACACCAACCTCGTCCGCCTTCACGGGTTCAAGCACAGCGAGTTTCTTGAGATCTTCAACAAGATGCCGGCTACCAACGCCAAAATCTTCCAAATTTGTACCAATCACGAGCCTAACTTCTGCCTGTTGCTCAGCAAAATGAGACAAAAGTGATGCTGCCAGTTGGATCGCCCGTTCGAATCGCTCGGAAACAGCGGTCGACTTACCTTCCTGCTCCGAATCGAGCTTTTCCCTGAGCGTCAGCTTCGAGATCTCAGCCTCCGGCAAACGCGGATCCAGGATCACAGTGATCTTCCGGTCGTCCTCAGC
>DAIOWA010000107.1:0-7782 GCA_036758705.1 Pyrinomonadaceae bacterium
CGCCTGCGGAACTTTGAGCGAAGTTTAAGTGATGTTTCTGTCAAGTTTCAGACTTCATTACTCCGCCCTCAGTCGTCCCGTTCATCCTTGCCCCAGCGACCCCGACACCACCGGGCCACTCCGACGCCGACATCCCGCCTCCGACTCCCCCCGAGGCCTGCTCCGAGCCGCTCCGACGTGCTCCGACGCTATCTCCGACCGCCCCGACACCGCCGACCTTGCTCCGACCTGCAACAAACCTCAAGATCGCCGAATCGCAAGCCTGACACCAAGTTGGTATTCAATTGGTTTCCGCATCATCCGGTACAGAATCGGGCCGGCGGATATCTGTCCCTCTTTCGAGATCGTTAGTTGGCCTGATCAGGAATTCGGATCCGGCGGGGCAGAAGGCTTGGGTGCGGCCGGCTTCGCTGGTGTCACGGATTTCTCGCCGTTGCCTTCGATACCGAGTTGAGCCAATATCTCGGGCCACGACAGCCCCAAGGCCTGAAGTTGCTGAAGCAGACTGAAGATCAGAGTCGGGCCGGTCTGAGCGAATCGATTGATACCACCCCCGTCGCCGTTTCCGCCCTGATCGATCATCACAACCTTATCGATCTTGCCGAGCGGTTCGGCAACCGCCTGGAAGACCGGAGCTGAAGATTCGATGATCGCAGGGAGTTTTTCGAGGATCGTCTGCAGCCGGGCAGCATCGTTAAACTCACGCCACGCAGCCGCTTTTTCTTTTATGGCAGCAGCTTCCGCGAGCCCCTGCGCTTCTATCGCCTTTGCCTCTGCCAAACCCTTTGCCTGCAGTTTTTCAGCTTCGGCAAGACCGACGGCTCGGATCTTTTCTGCCTCGGCCTTACCTTCAGCTTCGACCGCGGACGCACGACCCTGGCCTTCCCGCTGCAGCTTTTGAGCTTCTGCTTCGGCGGTTGCGATGAGCGCCTGCTTGCGGCCTTCGGCTTCGAGGATCTGAGCTTCCTGTAAGCCCTGTGCCCGCAGCACCGCCGCCTTTCGATCGGCCTCAGCCTGTTTTACGACCGTCGCTTCGAGTTCCTTCTCCTTACGAAGAACTTCCTGCTCCTGAACCGATATTTGCTCCTGAGTGCGGACCTTCTCAACGCGAACTTCTTCGACCGTGACCTGCTGTTGGGCCTTTGCCTCAGCGAGCGGGCCGGCCTGACTCGCCTTCGCTCTTTCCGATTCGATCTCGGCCTGAACCTGGGCTTTCTGGATCTCGGTCTCCCGTTGAGACTGGGCGATCTGGGCTTCGGTCTCAAGTCTTACTTTTTCGCCTTCCTGCAGTGCCTGTGAAGCCTTTATCTTCGAGTCGCGATTAGCCTCCGCCTGACCGATCTCTGCGTCGCGTTTTACCTCGGCCGTTCTACGCTTACCGAGTGCATCGAGATATCCCTCTTCATCCGAGATCTCCTGGATCGTCAGAGCATCGAGCCCGATCCCCATCTTTTCGAGATCGCCCGCGGCTTCCGTCGTCAGCTTGAGGGCGAAACTTTGCCGGTCATTGTTGATCTCTTCAACGGTGAGCGTGCCGAGGATCGCGCGGAGATGGCCTTCAAGCGTTTGGAACACCAGACGGTGAAACTGCTCTTGCGGCATACCGAGAAACCGCTCAGCCGCCGACCGAAGTGACGTGTCGTCGCCCTTGATCTTTACGTTTGCGACCGCCTTGACCGATACGGGAACACCTTGGCCGGTATACGCCCGCGTGGTCGCCAGCGGAACGGTGATCACATTCAGATCGAGATATTCGACCTTCTCGAGAAATGGAAATACCAGCGTCGCACCGCCGCGGACCAATCGATAACCCGCGATGGTTCCGTCGGCAAGCTTTCGCCTTCGTCCGGAGATGACGGCTGCCTGATTAGGCGAGACCTTGATGTAGTTGCGGCTGATCAGCATCAGGGCGATCAGCAACGCGATCACGATCACAAGGATCGCCAAGACCGTCAACAGTACGGGTGCATTCAACAGTGTTTCCATTTTGGGGTACTCCTGAGTGTGAGTTGCGGAAGTCCGCAGTCGTTAGTAAGGGCGTTGTTCTTCCGGCACGACAATGATCGAATCGCCTATGACCGCATCGACCTTTACTATCGTACCGACGGCGAGTTCGCTTCCATCTTTGGCTCTCGCGATCCGTTCGACTCGCTCGTCGCCGATCTTTGCGGTGATCTGGCCGACGGTTCCGGGTTTGATCGCAACGGTCACCTGAGCGGTTCGACCGATAAGATCTTCATCCGTTACGCTGCTGGACGCCTGCTGGCCGATAAGGAACCTGCCAAAGACGGACACAACTGCCGCGAATATGACGCCGCCGATGAGGCCCGCGATCGACGAGCCGACCGCACCGAAACCATTTTGCACGGCGATCACGCCAAAGCCGCCGAAGGCTGTCAAGAAAACCGCAATAACGCGGCTATCAAGCAGGCCAAAGTCGGTGCCGTTCGCTCCGCCATCGAGATCGAACCCAACCGCCTCGAACACGTCGCCGACCACCAAAGAGATCAGCAGAAACAGAAAGCCGACACCTCCGATGATCGCGAAGAGTACAAGGAGATTGAGATTCGTGATGAATTCCATTGGGCGTTATCTCCGATTGAAAAGCAGATTTAGAGCGATTCTACACGGATTCTATTCAGGCGGGAAATCGCGTAAGTACGATTGCGCAAAAAAGAGCGAGCCGAAACGGCCCGCTCTTTTTCATCAAGGCGATATCACTTAGTTTCGGGCGGGCGGAAGTGCCGGCATCTTGTCCGGGGCGAAACGCGGCAGAAGGCTGTCAGCCATTGAGAGCTGATAGACAGCGGCGGCGACGATGATCGCTGCTTTCTTCACATCGTCCTCAACGACACGTTCGTACGTATCGAGATTCGTGTGCCAGGTGTGGGTGCCGTATTCGATCGGGTCCTGCTGCACGCCGATGCCGGGCAATCCTGCCTGGTTGAAGGACGTGTGGTCCGAACCACCGAGTTGTCGGCTGGCGCTTGCCGATGTTCCGCCAAATCCGTACTCGGCAAAGCTGCTTCCGACCAGCGAGCGGAGTTGTCCCGCCGTTTCCGGCGGTCCAAAGACGCCGAATCCACGGGCTCGGCCCGTACCTGAGTCGATGTTGAAATAGCCGCCGAATTTAGAATAAGCCGGAAGCGGTGCCTCGGCCGATCCAAAATGTTTTTTAACGTATGCCTGCGAACCAAGAAGTCCCTGTTCTTCGCCGCTCCACAGAGCAACGCGGATCGTTCGACGCGGTTTTACGCCGATCGCTTTCAGGATCCGGGCGGCTTCCATCATTATCGAGCAGCCGATGGCGTTGTCCGTCGCACCGGTTGCCGAGTGCCATGAATCGAGGTGGCCGCCAAGCATTATCACCTCATCAGCCTTGTCCGATCCCGCGATCTCGCCGATCGTGTTGTATGCCGTCTTGCCCTCGGGATAGATCTGGTTGCGAATGTCGAACTCAAGCTCGACCTTGCTTCCGTCATTCATCAGGCGAACGATGCGGCCAAAATCTTCGTTTCGCAGCACGACAGTCGGGACGACCTTCGTCGGATCGTAGCCATTCGAGAATGCACGGATCTGCCCATGCTCGCGTCCGGCATCGTCGACCCGGACCTTGACGCCGCTGGCGATCAGGAAAGCGTTGACTTGTGCAGTCAGTTCGGCCCTGGTCAGTGCACCTGGCTTAGGCGTTTGCGGCTGCTGTTGGAAATTGCGGGGCGGCCCTTGCGGATTTGGTGACGCTGACGGATTCGGGTCAAAGCGGCGAGCGATAACGTCATCCGCGATCCTTTTTGCCGGCGGATCGAAATTAACGGGAATAACAGCAGGCTTTCCCCAGATCACGATCTTGCCATTTATCCGTGAACGAACGCTGTTGAAATAGGCATCGAGTTCCGCTTGAGTCGGACGATCCGGGAGGATGATCTGAAATGCCTCGCCGGCAACCGCTCCATTCGTGCTCGGCGTCCATGCAAGAACCTCAAACGTAAGATTATCCTTTACCGGAGCGGTAATGTATCCCGCCGCCCGTTCATTCACCCAGCCGACATTTCCCCAATCCCACGGTTCCATATCGACTCGGTCGAATCCCCACGTCTTCATCTGCGACGACGCCCATTCGCCGGCCGCCTTCAGTTTCGGCGAACCCGTAAGCCGCGGCCCGTAAACGTCAGTCAGCGTGTGGAGAGTTTTCATTATCTGGGAATTATCCATTCCCTCTTTGCGGATGCGGTCGTTAATATCAGCCGCAGGTGCCGCCTGAGCAAGCGCGAGACTCGGCGTCGCAATGACGACAAGCAACAGTATCGACAGAGTTATTCTTGTAGTTTTCATTGATTCTAAGGTTTTGGTTGTTTTGGAAACGTTGGATCGATTATCAACCATATACTCGAAAACTCGAAGTTTGGTTTCAGATTTCGTTAGTTTCCTTGACCTGGCAATTAAGTCGGAGGCTCGTTAATATACTCAAGGCGGGCTTATGAAGGGTCGAGAACCTAAGATAAAAATGAATCTCCGGGTATCGATAGACGGCCAGCCAATCGAATTCTCAGTCGATGTGCCTAAGGGGACAACGACACCGCAACGGATGTTGCCGGTCTTCAGATCAGCCTGTGGAACGATCGTTCGCGCCGGAATCGCTCGTGTAGAGGGAACCGGAAGAAAGATCTCTTGCGGCCCCGCTTGTGGAGCATGCTGCAGACAGATGGTCCCGATATCAGCGGCGGAAGCGTCAATGATCCGCGGCCTCGTCGAAACAATGCCCGACGAAAAGCGGAGCATTCTGAAAGAAAGATTCGCCGACGCCGTAGCCAAACTCGACTCTGCAGGGCTGCTCGATCGGTTCAAATCGGAACCGCAGCCAACCGGTACTGAGTATCGCGAGCTGGGATTGGAGTATTTTCACCTTGGAATCCCATGCCCGTTTCTCGAGGATGAATCCTGTTCGATCCATCCCGATAGGCCGCTTGTGTGTCGTGAGTACTTGGTGGTTTCGCCGCCGGAGAATTGTCAGCGAAGTAATGGCGAGCCTGTAGAAGTAGTACGGATGCCGCTCGAAGCATCGAAGGCTCTCGCAGGACTCAGTGCTTCTTCCACATGGACGCCGTTGACGATGGTACTAGATCAACCCGAAACGGAAACACGACAAACTGCCGGCACTAAGATCGCAACTCAATTCTTTTCGAACCTGACCCAAACCAATTTGGGCAGAGGTTAGCCAAGATCCTTACACGATCTCACCGACCAGATCGTAATCAAGAGCCTCGGTGATCTTTACGTTGTAGATCTCGCCCACCTTTGGCTCGAAACCTTCGGGGATATCATTGATGAGAATATAACCGTCGATCTCCTCGGCCTGGCCTTCAAGACGGCCTTGGAACAGCAGATCCGACTCTTGCGAAAGTCCCTCGAACAACACTCGCCGCGTAGTCCCTACTTTCGACTTGTTCAATGACTTACTGATCTTCGCCTGTTCCTTCATCAACCGTGTTCGGCGCTTGTCGGCCGTCTTGGGATCGACCTTGTTCGGAAGATCGAACGCGGGAGTTCCCTCCTCGTCGGAATAGGTGAAGACACCGACGTTGTCGAATCGGCAGTTTTGAACAAACTTGATCAGTTCCTCGAAATCTTCGTCCGTCTCGCCGGGAAATCCGGTTATGAACGTCGTACGGATCGCGATCTCAGGAACGCGATCGCGGACCCGGGTGATCAGTTTCTCAAGCGACTCACGCGTGCCGCCACGCTTCATTAACTTCAACACGTTTCGCGATCCGTGCTGAAGCGGCATATCGAGATACTTGACCGCCTTCGGCGTCTCGGCGATCGCATCGAGAAACGCATCCGAGATGTGCGTCGGATACGCGTACATCACGCGGACCCACTCAAGTTCCTCGATCTCGCCGAGTGCCCTGATCAGAGCTGCAAGAGCATCGACCTCGCCAAGATCCTCGCCATATCGCGACGAATCCTGCGCAATAAGCACGACCTCTTTCACTCCCTGCTTTGCAAGGTTGCGAGCCTCTTCGATGATCGAACCGAACCGACGGGAGCGGAACGATCCGCGCATCGACGGGATCGAGCAGAATGCGCACGGCCGGTCGCATCCTTCGGCGATCTTGATGAACGCCGTGTGCGATTGCGTTGCACGCATCCGCGGAGTGTATTCGTCGTAAAGATATGTCGAGGTTTTGTTGCCGATCGGCGTGATGGTCAGCTCTTTCGCGTCAAACTCCTCGTCCGCCGCCTTCAGAATATCGTTGACCTGCGAGGTTCCGATGAACGCATCCACCTCAGGCAATTCCTTCATCAGATCGTCCCGGTAACGCTCGACCAAACAACCCGCGACGATCACGCGCTTTGCCTTGCCTTCCGACTTAAGACTAGTCGCCTCAAGGATCGCGTCGATCGATTCCTGCTTTGCCGATTCGATAAACCCGCAGGTATTCACGACGACCGTATCGGCGTCGGCGGCGTTGTTCGTTATCTCGTAACCGGCCTCGGCGAGTTGGCCCATCATCACCTCAGAGTCAACGAGGTTCTTCGGGCATCCGAGACTCATAAATCCAACTTTCTTCATTCCATTACGTCGAAGGCCTGTAAACCTTTACAAGCTTTCCCTTCAGCTCATCCGCACCGCATGCTTCCACTATCCGATTGGCCTGTCCAATACGATCGGGATCGTGGGTACAAATAACAACAATGCCGGCGTGTGCTAGCCGGCATTCGTGCAGCCTTCTGAAATCGATCCGATTTATCGTTAGAATACAACGTCCCAGCTTGTTTGCACGGGCCAAAACCTTTTCGTCGTCTATGCCTTTGTTTGCTCGACCATCCTCAAAAGCCGTCAATACGTCATGACCAAGTCTTCTTAACTCCACAACTACCGCGCGCGGAAAATTCTCATCGGAGTAGAAACGCATCAGTCCCGCTCGTTTTCCGCTATCCGATCTTCTATTTCCCGCCTATGTAGAGCTGCGTAATCCCAAGCATTCACGAGATCCTCTGCAGTGAGCCCCGGATAATTGTAAAGGAGATCGGCCTCAGATTCGCCCATCTCCCTTGCCTGATGAAGTAGCCAAACTGGGATACGAGTTCCGCGAATACACGCAGCCCCGCCCATAACTCCGGGATTTTTTTCGATCGCGGCCATAGAGATCGCTTCGCCCTCGAGCCGCTTCAACAACTGGCGTTTTTCAACACGCGAAAGCCCGGCGATCGCAAGCTCTGTCTTACGTATTGTGTCTACGGCATTCATATTGCGATTGTATCATAAGGAATTTTCTTCATTTGGATGCCGAGGCAACTTTTCATGCATCGTTTTCCAACGTCTCCAACCAATTTTCAACTTCGTCCACCTCTGTGCTTGAAAGTCCCTTCTCTCCAAACCGCGCTTTGTTGTATTTTTCAGTGATCTTCACTGCTTCACTCATGCCAAGCGCGAAGGCAAATTCGAGCGGAGTTTGCTGCGGTTCGCGGACTAGCCCGCGTTCGGCAAGCAGCTTGACCATCCGCTCATAAAACTCGATGACGGTACGCTTGCGTTTTGGCTCAAACCACTTCTTGAACGCCGACCAAAGCGACAGTGCTCGAACCCGCTTAAAGGCGACCCACGATCCCATAAGGAGTGCGATTGCGATCAGAAAAGCCGCGATCGCGTATCCAACAGCGGCGGCTCGGGTTTCAAAGCCATTGTGGCCCTGCACGTCTTTCCACCACCCGGCCGCGAGAATTTGGAACGATTCGAAATAGTTTGAAGTCGAAGATTGATATTCAAGAAAACCTTTG
>DAIOWA010000108.1:0-7769 GCA_036758705.1 Pyrinomonadaceae bacterium
GAAGGCAGTGCCCTCAGGTCGGGGCCAGCAGAACCACCAGCCTCACCTTGCCCTTGTCCTTGTTGAATTGGGATTTGAGGTCGCCGATGTTCGAAGAAAACTCGCTCCCGCCGCTGAATTGATAAACGGCCAAGGCCGCGAACCCGAGCAGCACCGCCGCCACGACGCCTATCTTGATATAAATGCGTTTCATATTTACACCTCTAACAACAGGCATTTCCCGCCGCTTTCGGCGGGCACTGTACCGAGCCATACGAACAAAAAACGCAACAATCGCCGGGGAGCGGCTTAAGGAGGTCCAGGCAGTTCGTGCATTCGTAAAAAAAGACGCAAGCATTCGTTGGCATCTGTTCGACCTTCACGAATCCGCACTTCGGACAAGTTATGGTCGCGCTCAGGCTGATCGTCGTCGGGGCTGCCCCTACGGTGTTTTCACCTTGCTCAAACGAAACGTAACTTTCCGGGTAAACGGGTCTCCCGTTAACCATCACGAGGCTGTGGTCCTTCGTAAGCAAAAGCGAACTATCGAGATTTGCAAGCGAGGACTTCCGCAGCAAGGTGTACAAAAGCAATGCCTTTTCCGCCTCGTGACCCGTATTAAAGTAAACGACCTCATCTGGCATCGCGATCCGGTCGCGGCTCCCGAATATTGATGAATTTCCCTTGATGTTGCAAACGATCGACATCGCATCGCCGAGCGTCGCCACCTTTGCGGCCAGTTCGGCGGCGTTAGGGTCGCGCAGGGCGGCGTGAACATACACTTCCGGGTTCCGAACGCGCAAACTTCTGAACGCATAAAGTGCGTACTCGAAGATCGAACCCGGATACTCGCGAGCCAGCTGGTGAATTGCCGACTGGTAACTCTCCGCGGAATCGTGGTCTAAGGGATCCGGGACGGCGTGCGACGGTTCAATGTATTGGATCTGTTCCGGGTCGGGGTGCTTCAGCGGGTTAGAGACGAACTCGCGTATTCGCCGGTAGATGTCTTTCACCTGATGGTGCGGAATCTGCGAAGTGCGCGATATGCAATGGCACATCCCCACCGAGGGATTATAGAAGAACGTCGTTTCCGGGCCCGAAGCAACCGCTTTGACAAAATCCGATAACTCTGACTGGTTGTTGATCCGCGTTGTGCTGAACCATTTGGTATTGTTCAGCAGATGCCCTTCCTCCACATCGAGGTAGACAAACACATGCGCACGATTCCCGGTGATAACCACCTGGTCCAGGGGAAAACGGCCCCAAACGACGAGAGCCGCGGCCCAAAGCGCCGCGAGCCCCCAACATTTACCGGAGGCTTTACCTTCCTCGTTGGTCGAGGCGAACGCGTTCATCACCTCTAAGGTTTCGTTCTTGAGCCTCGGAAAAAAGCCCCGGCGGTAATAGGACTCATTTACGATCTGCCCGAATTGCGATTCCGGATTCTCGACATGCAGTTGTCGGAGAGTCGTGTCGTATTCGGTCCGAATGTTCCGCACGAACTCCACGCCGAACCTTTGTTCCTCTTCTTTGAAGGAGATCAACCCCCACGGATCGCCGCCAGGTTGATCGGATAAGTTCGTGAAAGTGTATCGATGGAAAAATCGTTGGATCTGATTCAATCGGTTGCGGGGACTGTAGACGACACCTTGCTCGTTTACGGCGCGTTTCTCATTCCGCCAATCCCATAGCGCCGGGGACATCAGATTCGCAAGAAAAAAAGCTGGCACCAACTTCTGCGGGTTAGCGTCCAGCTCAAGAACGGTAAGGCTCGCCGCATGCGAGAGACTCTCAAGCAGACTATCGGAATCAGTTTCTTGTTTTTGCTCCAAAGCGGTCATCACTTCTGACATATATCGGCGCAACGCCTTGCCTCGATCGAATTCCAAATCGCGACGACCACCAAGCCGGCGAGACCCGGATAAAGGATCTTGACATTCATACCGGTGTTGAGCGAATAAAGCACCGCTAGTACCGACAGCACGCCGAGGATCAACGGAAGAACCTTTCGATGGCCCCGGTACGCGACGACCGCGCCGATCAAAGCGACGACGACGAACAACTGCATCGCGTAGAGAACGTAGGTCTCGTATGGTGCGAGAAAACTCAACCCCAGGATCGACCCCGCGAGGCTGAGGAACGGAAAACAACAAGGCACCGCCGCGCCCGCCAGGAGAGCTCCGATCGATCCGACTTTATCAAGAATGTTTGTTGCCATATCTTAGGTTCTGTGCGCGATCTCTATCGCGACCGGACACGAAACCGAATCTGGGCGCTGCCGCAGCTCGGTTTCGCATTCGTCGAGGTAATGCTTGAGTTTTCGGCGAAACGTTTGCAACGCTTTCAACCTCGAGTCCAGGTCGGCCAGCTTAGCATCGAGCAGGTCGTGGACGTGCCGGCAATCGCTCGTGCCGTCGGCGGAAAGAAGCGTCGAGATCTCCTCCAGCGTGAAGCCGAGCTCTTGTGCCTGCTTGATGAAGGTGATGCGCTCGATGGCCTCCGGGCCGAACAGGCGATATCCGCCCGCGGTTCGCGGTGCTTCCGGCAGCAGCTTGCGGCGTTCGTAATACCGGACCGTGTCGATGCTGACCTCGCAGCGCTCGGCAACTTCACCGATGCGGAAGGAATCGTTCATCAAGCAACATTGTACAGCCTTGACCTAACTCCAGAGTCAAGCCAGGGTTTCGACCTTTTCTGTGCTGGGCCGAACCACATCGGAGTTATCCGCTAACGGCATCAACGACCTACTGTTGGCGTCGGGCAAACGAGCGGCGGTCGTTGCAAAGTCTATCGAAAGTTTGAAAGACTTGTTGCAACCACATCGATATGAAACGGGAATCCCCATTTGCGTGCGAGATAACGAATCTAACGCCGGGCGAGAAGGCTCGAACGTTCGAACTACTCGATATAATCAAAGCCGCGAAGCGGGAGATTCGCGAGCTGTCCGACGGATTCGCTTTCCGATACGCGATGAGTCCGGAACTGTTTCGGCAGATTGCGGAATTCATCACATATGAGCATCGATGTTGCCCGTTCTTCGAATTCAATCTGACTTTAGAACGCGAGGGCGGGGATATGTGGCTGACGCTTACGGGTCGCGACGGTGTGAAAAGTTTCATCCGGGAAGAATTTGATCTCCAATGAACGTAACAAGATCGGTTTTCTTTTTTGTATTGGCCGGACTTCTCGAGATCGGCGGCGGTTATTTGATGTGGCTTTGGTTGCGAGAGAAGTGGGCCTGGTGGGTCGGAACTCTAGGTGCATTCGTCATCATCCTTTACGGAGTGGTGCCGACGTTTCAGCCCGCCAACTTCGGACGGGTGTATGCCGCATACGGCGGCGTGTTCGTTATCCTCTCGATTCTCTGGGGTTGGTGGATCGACGGAGTTAAACCTGATGTTTGGGATATTCTCGGCGGCGGCATTTGCATCTTGGGGGTGAGCGTGATCATGTATGCGCCGCGTTCCTGAAACCTCCAAAGCGGCTAACCGATAAAGATCAGCAAAACCCCGCATGGGTCCCAAACGTGAAAGATCTTCGTATCGCCGCCGACCAACTCGATCTCATTATCGTATCTCGCGTGCCCGAAGTCGCCGTTGTCGATCACCCCTTTCGCATGCGCGTGCCACCCTTCAATGTCATCGACATCGAATTTCATCATGAAATTCTCCGCCCAGTCTTTGTTGTGGTAGTTCTGCAGTCGGAAGACGGCGTTTCCGAGTCTGCAATCCATCGTCCCGCCCCAGCCCTCCGTCAACTCGAAACCGAGCCCCCGGTAAAAGCGCTGCGAAACACCGAAATCCTCGGACGGGACGTACGTGACAAGTTCCTTTATGGTCAATGACATTAAATTCCTCCAGCGATCGTGCGAGCCTCAAATGTATCCGATGGCTGACCTCACAACCAACGCCGCACTCGATTCGCGTATTCCTCGTATTCGCCCTCTTGCGACCGTCGTAAGAATTCTTCTTCCAGACGCACCTGAATCTGCATCAGTGCAAAACCTAGAGCGAAAATCGTAAGCGTCAATGCGTTCGGCAGCACGAGCAAGAGGCCCAGCAAGGTGCCCATCATCCCGAGGAAGATCGGGTTCCGCGAGACACCGAAAAGGCCCGTACTCACGAGTTGCGTCTTCGAGGAGTCGATCCCGATCCTCCACGAGTCGGCCATTTGGAACTGGGCGGTCACGATCCATGCCAGCGAGGCGACGAGCAGGGCGTAACCGACGTACCGCGCGGCGGCGAACTCCAGCCAAAATATCGGTATCAGGTATTCGTCGACCCCGGGTTGCAGCGCCCTTGCCCCGACAGCCAAAAAGAGGATCAGCATCACCACCTTGAACAGCATCCCGACGTAGTCGTGGGCGCTGTCCGTACCGCCGAACGTAACCGGGTTGGTCCCGGTGCGTTTCCAGACCCGGTACGTCGGCAGCACGAACGCGACGGAGAGATAAACCATGAGGTAGATGAGTTGCGCGTAACGATCCATTTTTTTAGTAACGCCTATTGCCGCGTCGCCGCTCGCCCTTCCGCCGCGCCAAGAACCGCCGCCAGGATGACAGCCACGCCGACGGTGACCCAAAATGTGCCGGATTTATCCATCCGAACGTTTCCCCAATCTCAGGATCCGCAATGCCCCGCGCAGGACCACCACGAACACGATGGTCCCGACGATCAGATCCGGCCTGTTCGATCCGAACAGGTAGACCAGCACGCCGGCCGCGATTACGCCCAGGTTGATGATCACGTCGTTGGAGGTGAAGATGGCACTCGCCTGCATGTGCGCCTCGTTGCTCTTGGATTTTTGCAGCAGATAAAGGCAGAACCCGTTCGCGACGAGAGCGAGGATCGAAACGACGATCATCGTCCCGGAGTCCGGCATCTCCTCGACGCCCAGGAATCTGCGGACGACCTCCACGAAACCGACGATGGCGAGCGCGAGTTGGAAATAGCCGGCGAGCGTGGCGATCCGCCGTTTACGCGATAAAGTAGCGCCGACCGCGAACAGGCTGATGCCGTAAACGAAAGCGTCGGCGAGCATGTCGAGGCTGTCGGCGACCAGGCCCATCGAACCGGAGATCAAGCCGGTCGTCATCTCGATCGCGAAAAATCCGAAGTTGATCGCGAGGACGGTCCAAAGCAATTTCCGCTGTTTCGCGGGTTCTTCGAATCGGGTCTCTTCCGATCGCTCCGTGCTGACGCGGGCTCCGCCCAAATTCAGATCCGCGATCGACCTTTCGATCGCCTCCAGCCGCCCTTCGTGATGCACGGTCAGGCGCCGCTGCGGGATGTCGAATGCGAGGTGCTTTATCTCGGCGATGCCGTCGAGCCTGAGCCTGATTAGATTCTCTTCAGACGGGCAGTCCATCTGCGGTATTTGAAAAACTGTTTTCTCCATTCCTCTAGTCAACCTTCGTGCTTTCGTTTTTACCAACAGACAAAATGACCGTCGGGGCAACTCGCCTACTTCTTGAATGCCACGGGGCCGAAATCGATTGACGAGTCAAGCCCGCTTACGATTCGTACAAATCACCTTCTGAATATTCGCGAATATAAAATTCTCTTTCTCTTGCGCCGAAAGTTCCGCCTCGCCCAAATAGTGCTGCAGGCCAACTTCTAGAAAACGGTCGTAATATTTGCTCTCCCATGTTTTTGCGACGGCGTGGCCGAGAAAAGCCGGAAGTGAATTTTGCGGCACGTCGTAATCTACGATCACGATCTTGCCGTCGGGTTTCGTCACCCGCCGCATTTCCCGCAACACCGCCACGCCGATGCCCTCCGGCATGTCGTGCAGCCCGAAGGAAACGGTCGCTAGGTCGAAATGCGAATCGGCATAAGGGATGCTCGACGCGTCCTGACAGAGAAATGTAACGTCGTAACCTTTTCTGATCTTCTTTTTCGCCCGCGCGAGCATGTCGGGTGATAAGTCAACGCCGACGACGGAAAATCCATATTTCGCGAAAGCGATACTCTGCGACCCCGTGCCGCAAGCCATGTCCAACACCCTTGCGCCAGGAGATAAGTCCGAATCGCTTACAACCTTTTCCCGTATGTGACGCGCGAAAATCTCAACGATGTCATAAACCGGCGCCATCCTCCGGAACCAACGGATGTTGTGCCATTCGTGCTTCGTTGCGACATCTAGCAGGTTCCGACTCATCTCCTTTTCCTGGCGTCTGAATTCGTTGGGCGCGCCCGAGCGCACCCGGTTGCGTTTCCTAAAGTGGTTTTCGCGCTTTGTGAATGCGAATCGTGCCGAAAAATGTTCCGAAATTTGCCGTCTCGCGGATTTCAGTAAAACCAGCGCCCGCCGCAAGTTCCGGCAACCTTCCCTGCAGGCTGTCCGCCGTCGTCGGGCCGTCGAGCCAAATGATCGGCTGCGAGGCTGCCTTCATCAGAATATTTGCGGCCTTACCCCAATCGGCAAGGTGCAAGGTTCCCCCCGTCTTCAAAACCCTGAATACTTCTCCAAAAGTTTTTCGCTTGTTTGCGGGCGTCAAATGATGAAAGAACAAGCTCGTCATGACCGCGTCGAAATACTCATCCGGGTACGGCAGGGCGGTTGATAAGGCTTCGCTGAAATTTATTTCAGCACCGCTGGCGGCAGCTTTGCGGCGGGCAATGCGAAGGATTTTTGCGTCGCCGTCTAGCCAGTGAGTTTCTGCCTGAGGAAATCTACGTTTCAACGCGACGGTCAAGGTGGCAGTCCCGCAAGCCACATCCAACAGCCGCCCCCTCGAAGGGATGTCGATTTGCTCGATCAACTTTCTTTTGAAAACCTTTTCCCGCGTCGTCCACTTCACCACCGAGTCGTAAAAAGGCGTAAGAATGTCATAGCCTAATGCCGGAATGTAGTTTTCTTTACTTTCTGTTTTCATAGCTACCCGCGACGGGGTGGCTTCGCCCGCACTCTTGGTGAGCAAAAAATATAGGGCGCTTTACAAAAGCTCTTCGACGTGCCGGAAGCCTTCGTCGAAAAGATTGACGATGTGCTCATCGTCGAGCGTGTAGTAGGCGATTTTACCTTCCCTGCGAAAACGGACGAGTTTCATCTGCCGCAGTGTCCGCAGGGAATGCGAAACCGCCGACTGCGAAACGCCCAACAGATTGGCAATGTCGCATACGCACAATTCTTCTTTTGACAGCGCGAACGCGATCTTGATTCGCGTCGGGTCGCCCAAGATTCTGAAAGTCTCGGCGAGTAAGCCGATTGCTTCGACCGACTTCATCGCCTTGCGAACGTTTTCTACTTTACCCTCGTCGACGAATTGGATTTCGCAGGCATCGCCTACCGCTTGTGTCGCTTTTACGCTCATAGTCTTACTCGTTCGGATCACTTTTTTTAGAATTCCATTAGCCTGCCGCCCTGATAAACAAGGAACGTGACGACGTAAGCCAGGGCGGTCATGTAACCGACCATGAAAAACGTCCAGCCCCACGAGTTTGTTTCGCGCCTGACGGTCGCGAACGTGGACATACACTGAAACGCCAAAAGGTAAAACATCATCGTCGTCAGCGCGAGCAGAGGAGTCCACACGGGCGATCCGTCGTCCCGTTTCGCATCGCGCATCGCATGGAGGAGCGACTCCGAGGTCGCTTCCTCGTCTTTGCCGACGTTGTACAGAATGCTCATCGTCGAAACGAACGTCTCACGGGCAGCGAAACTGGAGATCAGCCCGATACCGATCTTCCAGTCGTAACCGAGCGGGGCGATCACCGGCTCGATCGTTTTGCCCATCCGCCCGGCGATGCTGTACCGAAGTTGTTCGGCGGCGGCCTCGGTTTCTACTT
>DAIOWA010000109.1:0-7767 GCA_036758705.1 Pyrinomonadaceae bacterium
GGTTACTACAAGCGCAGCGTGTTGTCTGGGCTGGAAGGGCAACTATTCACTTGGTCGCAATTGGCCAGTTTTTTTATGATGATTTACCGGAATATGTAAAAGCAAAGTTTAGCAAAGGCGGATAGTTTGTAGATAACCAATCCGATTTACCACACCAAAGGGACACGACCGCACTCAATAATTTTACACAATCTCTAAATTAACCTTTTTCCCGAGCGCTTTGGCGTACTTGTGCAGAGTCGAGAGTCGAATATCTTCCGCATGGTTCTCGATTCGCGAGATCGCGGATTTCTTCGTCCCTAGTTTCCGTGCGACCTCTTCCTGCGTCATTCCGGTCTGTTCGCGGGACACCTTAAAAAGCACGCCGATCTTGAAATTTTCGTAGCCTTCGTCAAAGCCATCTGCAAACTCCGGATCGATTCTTTTTTGCTCTTCGATAAATCTGTCAAGATCATCCATTCTTTTGGCTTTCATAATCTTTCTTCCTTTGTTCCGCTATCTTGATCTCGTTTGGCGGTGTCTTTTCGGTTTTCTTTGCAAATGCATTTGTTAGAATGACCAGATTGCCTTTGTCCATAAAGCCTAGAATGCGAAAAGTGTCATTACCAAAATCCACCCTGACTTCCCAAATGTCGTCTGTCCCAATTAGCTTTTTGAAATACTGTCTGGAAACGATTGGCGTTTCCTTAACCAACTTTAAAGCCCAAGCAATCTTCTTTCGCTGTTTGCTAGTTAACGACGCTAGAAAACTCTTGACGGGTGAACCACCGTTCGGCGTCAGGTAGAAGATCACTTCACGAATAAATGTTAACAAATATGTGAACCTGTTTCAATATTAGTTACTTATGAATTTGGTCAAAAACCTTCTGTAACTCTGACAGAACCTCACGGAAACGCTCAACAAGATCCTTAGTCGTGCAAATTGGTTTACTAAACCACACTTGGTAAACGCCCCAACGTGTTTCGTCTGGTGGGCATATCTCCGACACCTTTCCGTCGCCAACGTCCCATACGATTCCGGCACGAGAACCGTCCGGCGCGACAACATATGCATCGCCTGAGTCACAGCCGTCCGGATCCTCATATTCCGTGATCGCTCCTAACGACCAACCGTCGGTCATCGTTTCCGGGACAATCGGGAAGCCGTGATACACAGGAGCGTCATCCGGCTTTGCCAGGAAAGCCGGCAGGTCCGAATCAGTCGAAACCGCCGTATCGTCCAGCATCAACTGCTTTGGTCTTTCGTCTATGCTATCCAGTTCGCCCATTTTTTCGTTGCTCACATGCTTTTATGGATAATAAGAAATAACATAATTTAAAGAAATGAGGATCGGCATTCTTATATCGGGCCGCGGGTCGAACATGGTGGCGTTGGCCGATGCGGTTGCGTCGGGCGAAATACCTGACTCAGAGGTGGCGGTCGTGATCAGCGATCAGCCGAATGCGGGTGGTTTGGCCAAGGCGGCGGAACGAGAAATCGAGACGATTGTCATTGAGAAGAATGGCCGCAAACGAGCTGAACACGATGCCGAGATCGTCGCGGCGTTGAAAGATCGAGGAGTCGAGCTGGTTTGTCTCGCCGGATACATGTGGCTGCTTTTGCCGGACTTTGTTCGAGCGTTCCCGAATCGGATCGTCAATATTCACCCCAGCCTCCTTCCAAGCTTCCCCGGCCTCAACGTTCAGCAGCAGGCGATCGATCACGGGGTGAAGGTTTCAGGCTGTACGGTCCATTTTGTCAATGAAGATCTCGATGCCGGGCCGATCATTCTGCAGCGTGTTGTCGAGGTGAAAGACGACGACACGGCGGAGACACTTGCCGCGAGGATTCTTGAACAGGAACATGGAGCTTATGTAGAAGCCGTTCGCCGTATCGTCTCGGGTCAGCTGTCGATTGACGGACGGCGGACCGTCCGTCCTTCCGGAGTAAGTGAAAAGTGATAAGTCTTAAGTAGTGATCAGCTCTCGCCGTCGACCATCGACTCGAAGTGGAGCACGGTCAGATCGCCGTTGGTGTCCATGAATTCCATGGTGTTGTCGCTCCCGTCGGAGTCGAGTTGGATGGCTATGCCGTGGACGCCGGTTATCTCGTCGGCGATAGCCGAATCGCCACTCGCTGATCTAACGACGCGGCCGACGGTTACTTTGTCACCTGAGATCGAAACCGTCTGAAACACTGCCTCTTCGTCCTCTTCCCTCACGCTGCCGCGGCTGAATGCTTCGAAACGGGCACGTCGGCCGTTGTTGCGGGTGGAGAAATCGGCGAGGTATTCGTTCCATTCGTCGGGTGCGATAATTTTCTTGTCCATTGTGCGACTAGTATAACTCAAGCCAAACCCTGTAAAAATGCGCATAAATCGTGGGTTTTTGCTTTGACAGGGGTGGCGATTTTCTCGTAAACTCTAAGTTTTCACTCGATGAGTGAATTCGATGGAGAGCAATTATGCCGAAGAGAACGTTTCAACCGAACAATCGCAGACGCGCCAAAAAGCACGGCTTTCGCGCAAGGATGGCGACCAAGAACGGCCGCGCCGTGCTCAAGCGCCGCCGAGCCAAGGGCCGCAAGCGTCTAACGGTTCAGCACTATTAAAGAGTTTTGGATTACCGAAGGAAGCTCGGCTCGCTAAGCGCGCCGAGTTTCTTCGTGTTTACGAACAGGGTTTTCGGATCGAAGGCCGTTTTATGACGGTCTTTCTGTTGCCCAACGATCGCGGCATTCAAAGGGTCGGGATAACGGCGACGAAGAAGGCAATAGGCAAGGCACACGATCGCAACCGTGCGAAAAGGCTTTTGAGAGAGACGTTCCGCTTGAGTAGTGACGAGCTAAACGCCGTTGAGATCAAATACGATTGGGTATTGAATGCCCGCCGCAGCATTCTCCGGGGAAAGCTCGAAAAGCCGCTCGCGGAGTTTCGTGAGATCGCGACGAAGGTGGCAAAGGGAACCGGAGCCACGCGCGATTCGTAGGATATTTTCGAATGGTGGAGTTGGAAGTCACGCCCTTACTAACATGCGGACTTCTGCATTTGTAATGAAGTTTCTCGTTCTAGATCTGCTGGGTGTTTATAAAGCGGCGGTTTCGCCGTTTCTGCCGCCTGCTTGCAGATTTGAGCCGAGCTGCTCGGAATACACTCGGCAAGCTGTTGAGAAATACGGTGCATTGAAAGGATCCTGGATGGGTATCAAGCGGCTTTTACGCTGTCAGCCATTCTGCAAGGGCGGACACGATCCCGTTAAGTGAGAGTAGGAAAGTAAGTGGAACAAAATAATCAGGGCCAGTCTCGTTTTCTGATCGCGGCGGTTGCGTCGATGGTCGTTCTGTTTGCCTGGTCGTATTTTTACTCGCCGTCGAAGCCTGCCGCGAACAATTCGAACACGGAAGTCGCGGCAAATACAAACACAAATACAAACACAGCAACACCGCAGGCGGCGCCGTCGCAAGCGGTTCCTCAGCCACAAGCGGTTCCCGCGCAACCGGCTGAGGTCGTACCGGACGCTAATCCGAATCGCACGGTCACGATCAAGTCGCCGTTGTACGAAGTAAAGATCGATTCGAAAGGTGCGCTCGCAACTAGTTGGATCCTACTTCGTAACAAATCGCCGAAGAACGATTACCCGATCTACGCCGATGGTTCGACGGTGGGCGAGGACAAGCCGCTGGAATTGATCTCGACGAAGGCAGCGGAGGAGCGAGAGTTTCCATTTCGGCTCGAGACCGAGGATCAGGTTTTAAATGCAGACCTGAATGGCCGCAACTATCAGGTCTCATCCGCCGAAGACACGATCACGCTTGCGCCGGGTGAAGAGAAAACGGTCGAACTTACTTTGACGCTCGATAAAGGTGTTACGGTAAAGAAATCTTTTGTTTTTCGAGCCGATAGTTATGTTGCCGATCTGGGCGTTGATCTTAGACAAAATGGCCAGCCGCTGCCGAATGCGAAACTCGCGATAGGTGCCAGCATCGGCGACCACGCGATCAATTTTCATAACACCTATCACACCGAGTCCGAAGCGGTAGTGTCAGTAAACGGTGATATTAAGCGACACCTGGGCAACTATTCGTTTACTTACGACGCGAGCGGACGTTCGACCCTAAGCGATAGCGGAACGATCGATTGGGTCGGGATGAGCGACGCGTACTTTGCGATGGCCGCGATTCCGGCGGCTCCGATCCAGTCAGCTGAATATCGTGCGTCGAAGTATGACGTCGATATTTCGCCGGTCTATGACACGATCTGGAAGTGGGTTATCCGCAGTCCGAAGACGACGGAAACTCGACATCTTGTCACCGCATTTATGCCGGTCGCGACGGACGGTGCTTTCACGAAGTTGTTTACCGGGCCGAAGGATTACTTTCTCCTTGATAGCCTAAGCCCTTCGATCAAGCCGGCAGACGGCCGCGATGTTTCGATCGTCAACCTGATCAATTTCAGCAACTATTGGTGGCTGCGTTGGCTTACCAAGCCGCTTTCGATCCCGATCATTTACGCGCTGAATTTCTTCAACGGCATCTTGCACAACTACGGAGTCGCGATCATCGTTTTCACGTTCCTGTTCTATTCGCTGCTGTTCCCACTGAGGTGGAAGCAGTCGAAATCTTTCAAGAAGGCCGCGGGTAACGCGCCTAAAATGAAGGAACTGCAGGACAAGCTGAAGGACTTCCAGAAGAAAGGAATTCCTGCCGACGATCCGCGGATGCGTGCTCTGCAGATGGAGCAGCTCAAGCTGACGAAGGACGCATTGCCGATCGGCGGGTGTCTACCGATGCTGCTGCAGTTTCCGCTCCTGATCGCATTCTATACGGCGATCACGATCGCGCTCGACGCTCGGCAGGCGACGTTTATGTGGTTGCCTGATCTATCGGCTGCGGATCCGTTCCACATCCTCGAATTTGCTTTCGCGGGCTCGATGATCCTGGCGATGAAGTTTACGCCGACCGCTCCGGCCGTATCGCCCGAACAGCAGATGCAGCAGAAGATGATGACGTATCTGATGCCGGCGATGATGCTCTGGGTGATGTGGACTGCCCCGGCCGGACTGTTGATCTACTGGCTCTTTGGTAACGTCGTCAGTTTTGGCCAACAGATGCTGATCAACCGGATGAACAAACCGGGCGAACCGCCTACCGCCGTCGTCGAGAACGTTCCGGAGAACGCGAAGAAGGTTGGAAAGGGAAAACAGAAGCTGAACGCTTCGTAAACGGAACGCGGACGCCTCGTCCGCGTGTCAACTCGCGGACGGGCGTCCGCGTTCCGAATATATGAATGCAACTTGTGACAACGCTAAAGAATTCCTGACCGGACTGATCTCGGACATGAAGTTCGATATGACGGTCAATGCGGAATGGACCGATGAAGGATGCCACCTTGATCTGCATGGCGATGACGCTCATCTCGCGCGGGCGGAGAACGGCGAACTTCTCGATGCGTTCGAGGTCGTGTTGTTTCAAGTCTTCGGCCGGGAACTAGAACGCGAGCACCGGTTCGTCGTCGATGCCGACGGCTACCGCTCAACCCGCCGTAACGAGCTTCAGGCAATGGCCCGCTTCGCCGCCGAACAGGTCCGCAAAAACGGCCGAGCATTCACCTTCGGCGTACTCAACTCCACCGAACGCCGGATCATCCATATGACGCTGCAGAAGGAAGAAGATCTGAACACGGAATCCGTCGGCATGGGTCGGGAGCGTCGGCTGCAAGTCAGCATGAAGTAGTCACGTTCAGTCGGCTGGAAGGGTCGCGATAAACTTCGAGATCGAGTCCAAATAGCCATTCTTGTCCCGGTCATACACATTGTTGTGTTCCGCCCCCTCGACCCAATTCGAGTATTTCGGCTCATTTGCCGCCTCAAAAAGTTCTTCTCCGTGATATAGCGGGATCGTCGAGTCTTCCGTCCCGTGAATTACCAGCGTCGGGCAATTGACGCGCTTGATCTTTTCGATGCTTTTAAACTTGTCGAACGGTAGGATCGGGTAGCGAGTAATCACGCGAAACGCGCTGGTGAAAGTACTCTCGATTATCAACCCACCGACCGGCTCCCGAGAGGCGAGATCTACAGAGATCGCGCCGCCCAAAGATCGTCCCTGAAGAATGATGTTTTCAGGTCTGGTTTTCTTTTTATCGACAAGATATCGGTAAGCGGCATCGATGTCCGAATAAGCGTTCGCTTCTGAAGCCGAACCCCCGCTCGTTCCATATCCACGGTAGTCGTAAACCAGAACATTGAGGCCGAGTTCCCGCAGCCTCTGAACGAACGGCTCGATGTGGCCAATATCCTCGGCATTTCCGTGGCTGAAAAGAACGGTGTAGCGAGCCTGACTATTCTCGAAGAACTGCGCGGAGATCGTTTCAGTATCGCTGACTTCTATCTTGACGGCTTTCGCTTCGTCCTTATACGAGCTTGGCGGCGGCATGAAGATCAGACGGTCTGAGAAAAAGATCGCGATCAGAATGAAACCGATAGCAGCAACGATTGGTACGAGGATCATCGACCGTACTATGCGTTTCCCGCTTATGTTTCCGACTAGCATCGATTTAAAGGGTTCGTCCATTAGGATTTCACGCAGTAAACATTACGCGTGTACTAGTATTCCGACAACATAACGTCGGCCATTTTGAGCTAACGCTGCGAGAGGAGTTAGGTTCCATTATCTAAATTTTCGGTATATTGTTTCGTGGTAAACTTTAATCTGAGGTTGCTATGCAGACAGATGTAGCAGAAACAATTTTTGATATCGTCAAGATCTTGCCTGAAAAAAAGCAGCGCAAAGTGCTGGACATTGTCCGTGACCTTCAGGCGGAAGAGGAGTCGGGTCTCCTGCGAATGCTGAACGAAATTGAAGCGACGGGGAGAGATCTACCTGATGACGCATTTGAGGGCGTTCCGACAGACGGCTCGGCAAACCATGACCATTATCTTTACGGTGCGAAAAAGCGGTATTGATGGACACTCTCTTTGTCGACACTCATTATTTCGTTGCGATTATTAACCGTTTGGACCAATGGCACGTTACAGCAACCGATTACGCGCAACAAATTTCTAAGACGCGACTCGTTACTACAGACTGTATTTTTGTTGAAACTCTCAATTATTTCGCTGAGTATAAACCGGCGTTAAAAGAACGGGCCGCGGATACGATCAAAAAGTTCTCGCTAAGTCCCCGCATACACGTCGTTGAACAGAACTCGCAACTCCTGGCTGAAGGAATCCATCTCTATTTATCGCGACTCGACAAAGGGTACAGCCTCACCGACTGCATCTCGATGAATGTTGCACGGACGTTTGGGATCTCAAAGATTCTCACGCACGACGAACATTTTCGACAGGAAGGCTTTGAGATCCTTCTTTAGCATGCCAGCCACCATCGCAGCACTTGCAACTCCTACCGGCCGCAGCGGGATCGGTGTGATCCGGTTGAGCGGCGATGGCAGCGTTGCGATCGCGCAATCATTGACCGACGACCAAGAATTTTCCCCGCGACACTCACACCTCGTAAGCCTGACCGATCCAACAACTGGCGAAGTGATCGACGAAGCTATCGTCACCTATTTCAAAGCCCCAAACTCTTTCACGGGCGAAGATGTTATAGAGATCAGTTGTCACGGTTCGCCGGTGTTGCTACGGCAGGTTATCGATATTTGTCTGGCTCAAGGTGCGCGGATGGCGGAGCCGGGTGAATTTTCGCTGCGGGCGTTGGCGAATGGCCGGATGAACCTTGCCGAGGCGGAGGCGATCCGCGATCTGATCGACTCGCAAACCGTAGCGTCCGCG
>DAIOWA010000110.1:0-7735 GCA_036758705.1 Pyrinomonadaceae bacterium
CAGGCCTCGGCGCAGCGCTGCATAAAGTCGCTGCCCTCGGACATCCGTTCGCATTCGTTGGCGCAGGCGTCGCAGATGTCAGCACAGACGCCGCACACTTGTGGGTGATAATCAGATGCTCGAAGCATAAAATCCGCGCTCGTCATACAGATCTCAACGCAGTCCTGAAGCAGCCGAATATGTTCGGGCGACGCGTGATCGCCGCCCATTTCCAGGCAATGACTGATCGTCTCGATGCAGACGGCGTGGCAGTCCTGACAATTATCGATGCACGTTTGCATCTCTTGACTTCTTTCTTGATGTGACATTTTCTTACCTCCTTGAAATTCAACGCCAAAATCGTTGATGGTTAATTGAAAAAGTGCGCCGGGCAACTTATTGCATCGCCGGTTTTGCTTAGGAACTTAAGTAATCTGTGGGGCTTGCCTCGAACTTGTCCTTACACGCAGGCGAACAAAAATAGTAAGTCGTTCCTTCGTGTTCGGCTTGCGCCGCGGCTTCCGTTTCTTCGACTTGCATTCCGCAGACCGGATCCTTGTGTGTAGCCATTTTTCCCTCCGAATAAGCTGCCTCTGAAATTCTTTTCCGAGTCTCCCGAGAGCAGCCGATTATTCATGTTTACGCCCGGTTGAGCTTGCCTTCCGCTTCTCGCGCCATCTGCCCAGGAAATAAAGGGACACACCAAAGACGAACACGATCACACCGTTGACGGACATGACTTGATGTGAAGCGTACCCTGCATAGTTCGGATTAGAACTCACTCTAATCAGATGCCACGCAAAGAGGGTGATCCCAATAACACTAATTACTATGCCTCCGGTCTTCATAAAGAATTTTCAGTTTCAGAATAACGAGGCTCTCGACGTTCTGTCCGTATGTCACTCTACGGTTTGGGCGTCGGCGTCGCAGCCGGTGCAGGAGCTCGACGAGGTGCACTCGAATGCCAGTGAACGATCCGCCATTTGCCATCACGCTTTTCCAACACCGCCGTCGCGAGGCCGTCGCTGCCGACCTTTCGCGTCCCCATCTCGGCTGCGAGCGAATATTTAAACGTCGCCCACGCGGTTTTGCCGTCCACCTTCACCTTCATGTCCGAAAACGAATATTTAGTGTTCTTAAACTCCTTCAGTTCGGGTGCCAAATGACTGTTGCGATAGTCCGTCCATCCATAGTTCGCGTGTCCGCTCTCGAAAACCGTCACGTCCTCGCTGTTCGCCCATATCCTGTCCAAGGCTGCGAGATCACCTTTTTCGATGGCCGTCGCTTCACTCGTCATAACGTCCGTGACCGACTTAACTTCATCCGTTTGAGCCGAAATGCTTTCGTTGAAGCTAAAGCCGACAACTCCAATCGATATTGCCAGCGCCACGCCCGCGATTCCCTTAAAATTCAATTTCATTTCTTTCACAAAATTCTCCTAATTTTTACCAAAGTTTGATCAAATTACGTCGATCATCAGCCGTTTGTGCGAATCGTATGCTGTTCTGTATGCGCCGGGCGGCTCGCGATAGCTAGTAAGAAGGAGAGCGGTAATGAACAACACGACTATCCATGGATATGCGAGCCATCTAAATCGGTGTCGCCAGAGTGCCTCGGCGCCTTTAAAGAGCCCGACGAGGATTACCAAAATTCCTTGATAGCGATGCTCTGTGACGGATTCCGCGATGGCCTCCACCGTGCCGTACTCGGTGTGAACCAATAGTACTATGCCGATCGCTACCAAAGCTCCCGGCGTGATGAGTCTCCAGATCGTGCCCTGAACTATTTTCGCCTCGGCCGCAATTTCCGCCGCGCCGGCCAGAACCAGAAACGCTGCCATTAAGAAATGTTCGCGTTGCTGCGGATCATTGACGCTAAATCTCCAGGTATCGGCAACCCGACTCAGACCGCCTTGCAGGAATATGTAGGCCGGTAGAAACAAACCAGCCATTACGATCAATGACGGCCATAAATATTCCGCACCTTTCCAAGTGAAGTAGTTGCGAGCTCGAAGGAGAGCGATTATAGCCACAATCGCAAACACTACACCTTCGATCCAATGCGCGAGATTGGAGGCAAACTGCAATTGTTCCGGCGTCTGTAGTTCCATAATGGTCGCTACGGCTTGACTTCAGTCCCATCCACGCCCGGTCCTGCACAAATCCACGTTTTTATCGCGAAACGACGATCAAATGTTGCGCGCGTGCCAGAGAGCGTCAAGAAACATTCCGATACCGAACAGCGACAGGACAATCGCGTCGTTGAACAAATGCTGCTGGCTCATGCCGAGGAGCGTTCCGCCCGTCAATTGAGTAAACCATGCGCCCAGTAACGCAAGAAAAGCGAGGAAGAAAAATACTCTGCCTAGATAAACCATAAACGAGGTTCCCTTTGTCATATCCATTCTTCACCCTCCTTTACTTCAGTTTCACGAAGGCTCGCCGTCATAATTTATTCGGTGCGTAATAGCCCCGCTTAGTGCGGACCCTCAGCGATTTATCTTTGAGTTCAACCACAATTTGCCTAAAGGCACCGTCTTTTTTTTGATCTGTAGGGTAATAGCCTAACGTGTACTGGAGTTTGAGTTCCTTTGCGACTTCCTCTGCGGCCTCGTCAACAAGATCACGCCCGCCTTCGTGAGCGTTCTCCAGAAAGTAAGCGTTGCCGCCGGTCGCATCCGACAAGGCACGCAAAGTGCGCATATCAACCGTATCCTTGACTTGACTGTTTAATAATATGTGCGTATTACCCTTTTCGCCGTGTCCGAGTCCTAGCCCGTAGACAATCACCTCGGACTTTCGTGCGAGTGCCGTTATCTCGTCGAACTTGACCGAACTTGCCGTGTCATTACCGTCGGTCAAGAGCAGCAAAGCGCGCTTGCGATGCTTGCCGTCGGCAACTTTTTGGAGACCGAGCAAAATCGCGTCGTAAAGCGCGGTGCCGCCACGCGGGCTTAGATTCTCGACGATTCTTAAGATCCTCGGCTTGTCATCGGTAAAGTTCTGCACCAGTTCGGCATCGTCGCTGAACCGGACGAGAAAAATCTCATCGCCAGGCGCCACAGAGTTAACAAAATGCTCAACCGCGTCCTGCACCCCCTCAATCTTGTCGTCCATGCTGCCGCTTGTGTCGAAAATGATGCCCAGGCTCATAGGAATGCGGTCCCCAGTATTGAAATACTCGAGTTTCTGCTCGACGCCGTTTTCGTAAACGGTAAAATCGCTCCGCTTCAGATCGGAGCGATATCGGCCGTTTTTGTCCGTGACGGTCGCTGCTAAAGTAACGATTTCCGTATTAACCCGGATCACCTCGTCATCCTTCTCCTTGACCGGCGACGGCGATGGTTTTCGCGGCGGCGTTGGGGCCGCCGGCGTTTTCTGTTCGCTTTGCGCCTGCACCCCGGTCGAAAGTTTTACCGACAAGAACGGCAGGGCAAACAAAATCATCAACAAAACAAACGGACTTATTATTTTCATTTTTGCCTCCGCCGTCCTGCTATCCATATCCAAATCCCTGCAAACGCTAAGATTCCGCCGGCCAGAGACAAAATATGGTGGGTGAAGACGCCCGTCTGCTCTTCCGTACCCATAAGTACTTTAAGCAGATGCCAAACGAACATTGTCGCTCCTATGGTTCCTACAATAATTCCGGCAATCTTCATCTTTGCCCACCTCTCATCTGGGCCCTTTGTTTAAAGCAAACCATATTGCAGCTTGCTAATCGGTGTCCCATTCCGGCATTCGCGTACCAAACGGCGGCACGTCAGCATCGGATTCCTCACCAAAGACTTCTCGGCCGCGGCCCTCGCGTTCGGCGATTACGCGGTCCGCCGATGGTTTGCCGAATTTGTAGAAAACGGCCGGCGTAACGAGCTGGTCGAGCAGCGTCGAGGTCAGGATGCCGCCGATCACGACCACCGCGAGCGGGTGAAGGATCTCTTTTCCGGGGGCGTCCGCCGCTAAAACGAACGGGACGAGTGAGAGGCCCGCCGTTAAGGCAGTCATCATCACGGGCACCAATCGTTCGAGTGAGCCGCGGATGATCATCTCCTCGGTGAAGTCCTCGCCTTCCTCGCGCATCAGGTGCAGGTAGTGCGAGATCATCATGATCCCGTTGCGCGACGTGATGCCGACGAGCGAGATGAACCCGACGAGCGTGGCGATGGAAAAAACACCGCCGCTCAGCAAAAGGGCGATCACGGCACCGATCAGGGCGAGCGGGATGTTGATCATCACCTGCAGCGCGGAGCGCCAATCGCCGAGAGCCTTTATCAGAAGGAAGAAAATCGCGATGAGCGAGAAAATCGTCAGCAGCGAGAGCGTCCTCGTCGCCTCCTGCGACGCCTGGAACTGCCCGCCGAACTCGACGAAATACCCTTGAGGGAGGTCGACCTGGGCCGCGACGCGCTCCTGCATGTCGCGGACGACCGACCCCAGATCGCGGTCGGCCGTGTTGGACGATATAACGATCCTCCGCTGTGTGTTCTCGCGCAGGATCTGATTTGGCCCCGGAAGGTTCTCGATCGTCGCGACGGCGGACACGGGGATCTGCGCGCCCTGCGGCGTGTCGACGGTCGCGTTGCGCAGCGCGTCGAGGCTGTTTCGCGAGGCGTCGTCGAACCTGACGACGACGTCGTACCTCCGCGCCCCCTCGATCGCCTGCGAGACCGTCCGCCCGTTCAAGGCGGTCTCCAACGTGTCGGTGATCTCGCCCGGCTGCAGACCGTACTGCGCCGCCCGGGCCCGGTCCACGTTGAACCTGATCTGCGGGATCAGCACCTGCCTTTCGATCTGGACGTCCGTCGCCCCTTCGACCGTCTGCATCACGTTGCGGATCTCCTCCGCCTTCGAACGCAAGACGGAAAGGTCGTCGCCGAAAAGCTTTACGGCGATCTGCGCCCGCACGCCCGACTGCAGGTGGTCAAGGCGGTGCGAGATCGGTTGACCGACGTTGAGGTTTACGCCCGGGATGACCGCAAGCTTTTCGCGGATGTCGGACAGAATTTCATCGCGAGGGCGGTCTGATTCTCTTAAATCGACGTCGATCTCGGTGTAGTGGACGCCCTCGGCGTGTTCGTCGAGCTCGGCACGGCCTGTGCGTCGCCCGGTCGAGATCACCTCGGGCACCTCCATAACGAGTTTTTCGCCGATCGTGCCGATGCGGTTCGATTCTGCGAGTGACGTCCCCGGCTGCGCCTGGATGTTGATCGTCAGCGTTCCTTCGTTGAATTCCGGCAAAAACGCCGTGCCGACGAACGGCAGCGTCGCCATCGTCACGAGGAACAGCGTGGCCGCCCCGATCATCACCTTATACGGATGGCGCAGCGTCCAGTGCAGCAGCCGTTCGTCCCACTTCTTCAGCCAGCGAACGACGAAACTGTCTTCCTCCGAGTGTCCGCCGCCCTTCGGTTCCTCGCCGTCCTCGAACGCGGGCGGGGGTTCGTCATGGCCATTTTCCGAACCTTCATTCCGCGAAAACCTCGCCTTAAGCTTTTCAAACCAGACCGCCAGGATCGATTTATTTCTGCCATTTTTCTTGAAAAGCGGCGGCATCAGGTACGACGCCAGAACGGGCGTCACGGTCAGGCTGATGAACAGGGAAGCCACCAGCGAGGTGATGTAGGCGAGCCCGAGCGGGGCGAGAAGCCGCCCCTCAACGCCGGTCAGCATGAACAGCGGTAGAAACACCAAGGCCACGATGATGGTGGCGAAGACGATCGACGAACGGATCTCCAGCGATGCGTGGTAGATCACCTCGATCGACGGCCGCGGGTCCGGCAGAGCGTAATTTTCCCGCAGGCGGCGGAAGATGTTCTCGATATCGACGATGGCGTCGTCCACCAGTTCGCCGATGGCCACCGCGAGCCCGCCGAGCGTCATCGTGTTGATCGAGATCCCGAACGCGTAGAAGATCAGAAACGTGACGACGAACGAGAGCGGGATCGCGGTCAGCGTGATCGCGGTCGTGCGGAAGTTGAGCAGGAACAGGAAAAGGACGATCGCCACGAGTATAGCGCCGTCCCGCAGAGCCTCGATGACGTTGCCGATCGACGCTTCGATGAAATTCGATTGCCGGAACAGCCGCGTATTGATTTCGACGTCGGGGGGCAAGGTCGCCTGCAGCCCGCGCATCGCGTTGTCGACCTTTTCGGTCAGTTCGATGGTGGATGCTCCGGGCTGCTTCTGCACCGACATGATCACGGCGGGCTGCCCGTTCGACCCGGCGTCACCGCGTTTGATTCTCGCTCCGAACTCCACAGCCGCGACGTCGCCGAGCCGGATCGGAGTGTTGTTGCGGTAAGCGACGACGGTGTTCTTGAGTTCGTCGATGGAATAGAACCGGCCGAGGTTACGGACCAGGTACTCCTGCGACTGCGCATCGACGAAGCCGCCGGTCGAGTTCGCGTTCGATTTCTCCAGCGCGGTCGTGACGTCCTCGATCGTGATGCCGAACTGCTTGAGTTTCTCCGGCGAGACGAGTGCCTGGTATTGCTTGACGCCGCCGCCGATCGGGATCACCTGCGAGATGCCGGTGATCGTCAGCAGCCGCGGACGGATCGTCCAATCGGCCAGCGTGCGCACGTCGAGCGGGCTCGTCGAGCCGTCTTTCGACTTCACCGAGATCAGCATGATCTCGCCCATGATCGACGAGATCGGCGCGAGGAACGGCGAGACGCCCTCGGGGAGCTGCTCCCGGGCCTCCGTGATCTTTTCGGCGACGAGCTGGCGGTTGCGGTAGATGTCGGTGCCCCAATCGAATTCGATGTAGACGATCGACAGCCCGATCCCGCTCTGCGAGCGCACCCGCGTCACGCCCGGCACCCCGTTCATCACCGTCTCGATCGGGTACGAGACCTGCGTCTCCACCTCCTCGGGAGCGAGGCCCTCCGCCTCGGTCAGGACCGTGATGGTCGGTTTGTTGAGGTCGGGGAAAACATCCACCGGAAGGTTGAACGCTATATAGCCGCCCCACACGAGCAGCAACGCGGCGATCGCGACGACGATAAGCCGGTTCTGCAAGGCCCACCTGATGATTGCGTTCATAAAACTCTACTGCACCAAAGACTGTTTCTCGGGGCTTTTCTGAAAATGCGCAATGAATGCGTAATTCGTCCCGACCGACGTGACCGTATATTTGCCCTCGCCCTCCTTCTGCAACTCCGTCAAGAACTGCAGAAATTGGGGACGGTAGTAAACTTTGAAAAGCGACAGCCACCACGTCCGCAAGCGGACCAACCAAACGGGTAAGCCGTCGCCGTCCCAGAAATCCAATATGAACAGATCGCCGCCCGGCCTTAAATTTCCGAGCACATTCGTGAGGGCGGTTCGCCACGCCGGGAACATCGAAAGCGAATAAGAGATAAAAACCTTGTCGAACGGCCGGCTACGTCGGAAGGTGTTTTCGAGATCGAATTTTTCGGCCAGGCCTTGTCTCAAAATAATGGTCTTCCGCATACCCCTCGCGTCCAGCCTCGCACCGGCGGTTTTCAGCATTTCGTCCGAAGCGTCAAGTCCGTACAGTATCGCCTTCGGCTGGAGCTCCGACAGTTTCAAAAGATTCCTGCCCGTCCCGCAGCCGACTTCAAGTACACGCTCGCCCGGCTGGACGTCCATCTGCCGGAGAAGCCGGTCGCGCCCGAACAGAAATAAGCGGCGCGTCGGATCATAAAAATGACGCTGAACTCGGTAAAGCTTGTTGAGCCGCGCCCGTTGGTCGTGTTTAGTCGTTTCCCCCGCCGTTTGCATTCGCGATTCGT
>DAIOWA010000111.1:0-7717 GCA_036758705.1 Pyrinomonadaceae bacterium
GATGAACGTCTCGCCGCCGCTGTGTGAGATGCTTGCGGATCCGCTGCTCGAATCACGTTATACGCGGCACCTCGAAAATTTGCTCGAACTGGCACGGAAGGAACTAGATCGAACCCGAAAAGAAGCGCCTGAATTCGCCGAGGCGGCGTCAATGTATGTCGAGAATTTGTCCGCGTCGCTCGATCTTTGGAACAACCGCTACGGCCGTAACCTGATCAACGCTTTTCGTGAGCTTCAGGACGAAGGTGTGCTGGAGATCATCACCTGCTGCGCGACGCACGGCTTTATGCCGTTGATCTCGACGCCCGAGGCGAGGCGAGCGCAGATCGAGATCGCGGTTAACAATTACAAGAAGCATTTCGGCCGCCAACCGCGCGGGATCTGGCTTGCCGAGTGTGCGTACGAGCCGGGTGTTGAGGAACTCCTGAAACAGTACGGTATCGAGTATTTTATTTCGGATACGCACGCGATCCTCTACGGCGACCCGCGGCCGAAATATGGGGTTCACGCTCCGGTGGTTTGTTCGAATGGAGTCGCGGTATTCGCCCGCGATGTCGAGACGAGTCAGCAGGTTTGGTCGGCGGAGATCGGCTATCCGGGCAACGATCTTTATCGGGAGTTTTATCGTGACATTGGCTGGGATGCGGAGTTTGAGTATCTCAAACCGCATCTGCACGCGGACGGTACGCGGCGGCATCTAGGATTGAAATATCACGCGATCACCGGAAAGGACGTTCCACAGAATCGGAAGGCGCCGTACCGGCCGTCGCTCGCGCGCGAGAAGGTTGGCGAGAACGCGATGCACTTCATCGGCGAGCGGATCAAGCAGGCGAGGATGCTCCGCGAGACATTCGAAGGCCACGCACCGCTTGTCGTGTCGCCATATGATGCGGAACTTTTCGGGCACTGGTGGTTCGAGGGGCCGCAGTTCATCGATTTCTTTTTCCGCAAGCTCCATTGGGACCAGGACGAGATCGCCGCGATCACGCCGGGCGATTTTCTCGATTCGAAAACGCCGATCCAGATCCAGCAGCCGACTGCTTCGAGTTGGGGTGAGGCGGGATATTTCAAGGTCTGGCTGAATGAAGGAAATTCGTGGATGTATCCGTACCAGCACGACGCCGAGCGTCGGATGACGGAGTATGCGAACAAGTTCGCGGGCGGAAACGCCAGTGTGAACGAGCGTGCTGGTCGGGCGCCCGACGGCACGCTCCCTAACGGTCGCGTTTCTGCCCGGATCCTAAATCAAATGGCTCGCGAACTGCTGCTTGCGCAGTCCTCAGATTGGGCATTTCAGATCTACCAGGGGACGACGGTCGAGTATTCGTCACGACGTTTCCAATCGCACATCCACCGCTTTAATCTACTGGCTGAGATGCTCGAAGCCGGCGAACTTTCAGAACATCAATTGGCTCTTCTTGCGGAGATAGAGAACCGCGACACGATCTTTCAGGAGATCGACTATCGTGTTTACTGCACGCGGGCCGCGTCTGCGACTGCGGGTTGAATTTAATATCACCGTTCTCGGACGGAAACGCGAGTGTGAACGAGCGTGCTGGCCGGAAGCCCGAAGGCACGCTCCCTAACGGTCGCGTTTCTGCCCGTATCCTATCTGCGGCTGCCGGCTGAATTTGATATCATCATCCTTTTTAACAGCGATGGCTGCAGGACAAACTTCTTACCCAAGAAACAAGATCAAGGTACTTCTTCTCGAAAATATCTCGGATGCGGCGGTGCGCGAGCTTGAGGCTGCCGGCTACACGAACATCGAGCGTGTCTCGGGAGCGTTGAGCGAGGATGATCTTGTCAAGAAAGTTCAGGGCGTTCATTTGCTCGGCATTCGATCAAAGACCCGCGTGACCAAACGCGTGATCGAAGCGGCTGATAAGCTGCTTGCGATCGGAGCGTTTTGCATCGGCGTAAATCAGGTCGACCTCAAGGCTGCGACCGAGAAGGGCATCGCTGTATTCAACGCGCCGTATTCGAACACGCGTTCGGTTGCGGAGCTGATCATCGGCCTGAGCGTGATGCTTATCCGCAAGATCGCGGACAAGAACGCGGCGGCACATCGCGGCGAGTGGCTTAAGGATGCGAGCGGCAGCTTCGAACTCCGCGGCAAGACGCTCGGGATCGTCGGCTACGGAAACATCGGTTCGCAGGTGTCCGGACTCGCCGAGTCGATGGGAATGCATGTGCTGTATTACGACGTCGCGACGAAACTGCCGCTTGGAAATGCCAAGCAGGTAAGCGACCTCAAAGATCTTCTCAAGCGCTCGAACATTGTCACGCTTCACGTCCCGTCCGATGCGACCACGCGAGAACTGATCAACGCCGATACGCTGAAAGCGATGCGGAAAGGCAGCATTCTCATCAATCACAGTCGAGGTGACGTGGTCGATCTGAAGGCGGTCGGTAAGGCTGTGAAGTCCGGCAAGCTTGCGGGAGCCGCGATCGACGTTTTTCCCGAAGAGCCGGAAAAGAACGGCGATCCGTTTTCGACTGTTCTGCAGGGCTTGCCAAACGTCATCCTGACGCCGCACATAGGAGGTTCGACCGAAGAGGCGCAGGCGAATATCGGGCTTGATGTTACGGCAAAGCTCGTGAAATATCTCGACTTTGGCACCAGCGAAGGCTCGCACACCGTGCCGCCGGTATCGCTGCCGCCGCAAGCCGGAACGCACCGCATCCTGCACATCCACCGCAACATTCCCGGCGTCCTCGGCGACATCAACTCGCGCCTCTCGAAACGCGGCATCAACATCACCGGCCAGTATCTAAAAACCAACGACGAGATCGGCTACGTGATACTCGATGTCGAATCTAAGCTGTCGAAAGAGGCATTTGAGATATTGAAGAGTGTCAAGGGCACCGTTCGCGCCCGATTGGTTTACTGACCCGTTTCGATTCAGTGGATAGTGACAAGTGGATAGTGGATAGTTTTTCACTAACCACTTGTCACTATCCACTATTCACTGAAGTAAAATGACAGTTGCTATGTTTAGAACCCTTTTTGTACTCGCGATATGTGCGGTTGCCGGTCATTCCCAGTGGATCAAACAGACGGTTAATACAACCGCCGCGTTTCGCGGACTTTCGGTCGTGAACGATAAGGTCGTTTGGGCAAGCGGAACCGGCGGGACGGTGATCCGCACGGTCGATGGCGGGAAGGCGTGGGACGTGATCACGGTGCCGGGTGCCGAGAAGCTCGACTTCCGCGACATCGAGGCGTTCGACGCGAACACGGCCTACATACTCAGCATCGGTAACGGCGCGGATTCGCGTATCTATAAGACAGTCGACGGCGGCAAGACGTGGAACGAGCAGTTTCGCAACACGAACGAGAAAGCGTTCTTTGACGCTGTCGCCTGTTGGGACAAGAGGAACTGCGTCGCGATGAGCGACCCGGTCGATGGGCATTACGTGCTGATCGAAACGAAGGGCGGCGAGACGTGGAAACCGATCGTCAGCAATCAATTGCCTGCCGCGAAAGAGGGCGAAGCCGCGTTCGCCGCGAGTGGAACTTGCCTCTACATCAACCCCGCGAACGGCGACCTCTTTCTCGTCAGCGGCGGAACCGACGCTCGTGTATTTAAATCGACCGATCGCGGAAAGTCGTGGACAGTAGCAACGACCCCGATCGTAAAGGGTGCAGCCGGAAGCGGAATCTTTTCGATCGCGTTCCGCAACGCGCTTCACGGAACGATCGTCGGCGGCAACTACGAGAAGCCAAACGACGCAGCGAATTCGGTCGCGTTTACTCGTGACGGCGGCAAGACATGGTATGAGGGCGAAGGCCTGAGCGGCTACCGCTCCGGAGTTAAGTATGTGGATGATCGCACCATGATCGCGGTTGGAACGAACGGCACCGACATATCATCCGACCGCGGCAAGACCTGGAAAAGCGTTAGCAAAGAAAATGTGAATGCGGTTAGCGCTGATCGTAAGAAGATGGCTTGGGCAGTTGGGCCAAAGGGATTTGTCGGCCGATTATTTCTTGGTACTGTTACGTTAGATTAACTTTGTAATGCAGCAGGCAGGTTTCATCAGCGTTCCATTTAAGACCGAGTCGTCGCATGGGTTGACGTCGTACAACGGTGTGGCGAAATTCTCGCCGGCGGGGATCGTGCTTGAGTTCGAATCGAAGATACTTGGGATGATCCCGGGCGGGGTGAAAGAAGTTCGGCTGCCGATCGGCGAGATATTGGATATCAAATTCAAGAAAGGGTTTTTTCGGGTTGCGGCAAAGATCGTTATCCGCACCAGGACTTTCTCGGTTCTTGCCGCTCTTCCCAACGACAACGGCCGCGTCACGCTCAAGCTGATCCGCGATGATTTCGAACTCGGCAAAAGTGCAGTCGAGCAGATCCAGAAAGACCTCGATGGCTACTCCGCCGAACTCCCGCCGCCGCGAACGCCAGTCGGTGAACTTTTCAGCGATGAGAGTGAGGATGAGACCAAACCGCTCGGGCAGAAACACGACCGTTAGGGAGTGTGCCCAACTCAACCCGGATGAAACGCCACCTACCAAGTTGGTCGTCTTCCTCGCCTTCACGACAGCCCACCTCGGACACACTCCCTAACGGTCGTGTTTCTGCATTACCGAGCCGGAGCCATTCGCGGATCCGTCTTCGGCGTCAGCTTGTATTCCTGCGGCGGTTCCGCGCCCATCAGGTTCTTGACGAAATAATCCCAACGGCGACGCATCATATAGAAGCTGTCTTCGCCATAGCCGTGGCGGGCGTTGGGGAAAATCACGAGGTCGTAATCTTTGTTCGCCTTGGTCAGGGCATCGACGACGAGCCAGGTGTTATACGGCGGGACGTTGTTGTCCATGTTGCCGTGTGCGAGCAGCAGTTTGCCCTTGAGATTCTTTGCAAAATTCTGATTCGCCTGATCGGAGTAGTTCGACTTCGATTTCGAATCATCGACTTCGGTCGTGTGCTTGCCGTCAGCTCCGGTCATCAGGCCGATGTATCGTTCGCCCCAATCGTCTTCATAGTTGCGGTTATCGTGGTTGCCCGATTCCGAGATGCCAACCTTGTAAAAGTCCGGGAATCTAAACATCGCCGCCGCAGTTGCATAACCGCCGCCGGAGTGGCCCCAGATGCCAACGCGGTCGAGATCCATATAGGTGTTGGTTTTCGCCAGTTCGCGGATACCGGCGATCTGATCTTCGAGCGTGTTGTCGGCCATGTTGCCGTAGCAAACGTCGTGGAATGATTTTGAACGGTCCGGGTTACACGATCCGTCGATAACGACGACGACGAATCCGAGTTCCGCAAGCGCCTGATTATCGTTGCGGCTCGGGCCGAAATTTCGCGTGCCGACTCCGCCACCCTGCGGGCCGGGATAGATGTAGTTGACGACCGGATACTTCTTCGAGCGATCGAGGTTCGACGGCGTGAACATCAGCCCGTAAAGATCCCATTTCCCATCATGCGATTTGACCTTTATCGGGGTCGCGGGTTTCCATCCGGCCGCGCGCAGACGCGACACGTCCGCCTTTTCGAGTTCGACGATCAACTTACCATTGACATCCCTCAACACCGCGACTGGCGGCACATCCGGTTTCGAATAGTTGTCCACCAGATATTTACCGTCGGGTGAGAGAGCGACCTGATGATTGCCGTCTTCAGGAGTCAAAAGCTGCAGGCCTGTGCCGTCGAAGTTGATCTTGTAGAAATGTGAGAAATACGGATCGCGTCCGGCTTCGCGGCCGTTCGCGTTGAAGTAGATGACTTGTGCTTTTGCGTCGATCTTGGAAACTGCGGTGACGACGAAATTGCCTTTGGTGATCTGGTTCTTTACTTTGCCGGTCGCGAGATCGTAGAGATAAAGATGTCCCCAATCGTCGCGTTCCGAATACCAGATAGCTTCGTTTGTCGCGGGAAGATATTCCCAGTTCTCGTTGCCCTGGCCCGACTCGTATTGTGTTGCGACCTTCTCTTCGTAGACATCGCGAACATCACCCGTCGCAACATTCGCGACTCGCAGCGTCGCAACCTTGTGGTCACGCGAGCTAGAAATGAAGGCGAAAGTTGCCGCATCGTCGCTCCAGCGCATATCGCCCGTCGAGATGTCGTCAGAGAGCGTACCGCGGTGCTCGTCCGGCTCCATCTTGAATCGAACAGTCGTCCCGGTCTCGACGTCGATCACGACGCGGTGGATCTTTGCGATCTCCTTGTCCTGCGGCAGCGGATACTTCCACGCCTCAAGCCTCGGTGCTCCGACGTTCGTCGAAACGAGATACATATCGCTGACGTGACGCTGGTCCTGCTGGAACGTGGCGACCTTCTTCGAATCGGGCGACCACAGGACGATCGCGCGATCGCTGTGCTTCCAACCGGCATTGTCCGTCGCGTAGCCGAAGTCTTTGATGCCGTCGGTCGTGAGCTGTTTCTCCTGCTTGCTCGCTATATCGCGGACGTAGAGGTTCCAGTCTTTGATGAAGACTTCCTTCTTACCGTCCGGCGATCGGACGGCGAGGCCTCCACCAAAACGGCCCGGGCCTGCAGGTCCAGCAGGGCCCGTTACACCGATCGATTCCAGTGTCGCTCCGGCCCGCTTAGTGCCGGTTGCAGGGTCGACGATGACATACTCACGGCCGGTCGGCGTCAGGACCATATACCAAAAGCGGCCGTCAGGAAGCCACGTCGGACGAACTCCCGAACGATCAACGAGCGGCGCCGTGCCGTATGAAAGCATCTTTTCGGCGCGGGCATAATCGTCGGCGGTGAGCTGGCGGGTCTGCGACATTACGGCGCCTGAAAGACAGAGCGAGAGAGCGGCAATCGAAACGAAAACGCGAATTTTTCTCATAGGTTGTAGAAAATATATAGGACTTGGAATATCTGATATTATCGGACATTCCAAGGCGAATCGACAATTCAACAAATCGAATTTTCAGGAGGTAAAGATGCCAAAATTCGTTATCGAACGCGACATCCCCCGAGCAGGTAGTATGACGGCGGATGACCTGATGGCCGCGTCGCAGAAATCTTGCAGCGTACTCGATAAGTTGGGATCGGACATCCAGTGGATCCATTCATATGTCACGGATGACAAGATCTACTGTATCTACACGGCCCCGAGCCAAGATCTGATCGAACGGCACGCAAACGACCGCGGCTTTCCGGCGAACCGGATCTCCGAGGTTCGAGCAATGATCGACCCAACGCGTGCGGGATAAGTGCTTGAACTCAAAACTTGGAAAACTCATTGCCGTTCACCCTACTTCGCCCGCGCTGCTTCAGCGAGCGGCGATCGTGGCCGTGCTGTCGTTTCTCTTCTTCGTCCTCAACCTGATCTTCTATCGAGTTTGGCAGAGCCTTGCGTATTTTATTCTCGCCACCTGCTTCTTGGTCGTCCACGTATTCACAATGATCGGCTGGTGGATGCAGAAGCGAAACGCGGCCAGCATCTATGCGAACGGCCTTGTCTATCGAAAGCGCGAGATCTTTTTGGATGAGATCGTAAAGGTCGACACCATGAGCGATGGCGGGCTGAAGGTGGCTTTGGCGGGCCAGGATGAGCTGACGATTCCTGCCTCCGTCCACGGTCTTGACAGGATCGAGTCATTTATCCGCCAAAGTTTGGAGTTCCGCCTTTAGGTGGCCTTATGTTGCCAAGGGGGGTCTCTGGCCACCGAAGACCAGCTAAAGCTGGAACTCCAAAGTGCGGTGCTGCTTTTTCTTGCCTGGGATTTCTAGTATCCTAA
>DAIOWA010000112.1:0-7697 GCA_036758705.1 Pyrinomonadaceae bacterium
GACATCGCGTTCGAAGTTTCCATTGAGGTGAACGGATCTTCTAGACTGATCAAACTTCGTCAGATCCGACGCCAACTTCGACTACGGGCTTACTCCAGCAGGCTCCGACACCGCCAATAACGTCGGTAACGCCAACGGCTTTAGATCGACTCCGAACATGACTCCGAGACGCTCCGACGCAAAACGCCGACGCCGCCGACGCCCCCGCGAACTTCGCGCCAGGTTCAAAATAAAGATCGCTGAAAGGGGTAAAAACTCCGTTGAAAACACAGTTCGGCTTGCACAGGTTACCCTCAAAATGCACATCGGAACCGCAGGTATCGCAGGCACTCACAAAGACGCTCTGGTTATTTCCAATCGCTTATCATCTCGCCTTCACCCACATACCCGGCCTTTTTGATCTGTTCAAGATCGCGAAACGGATTGTATTCCGGGTTCATCAGCCCGGCCATCTCCTTGACCATCGGATCGGTATCGATAAAGTGCTTGATGCCTCGTGGAAAATCAGCGTACTCCGAGAAAAACTTGTACATCTCGCTCTTGTCCCTGTCTGGACCGTGGTAAGAATGATATTTGCTCGAGATCTTTCGTGATGCGCCCTGGATATTTTCTATCTGCGTCGCAAGAAACTCTTCACTGTTCACAAATTCGATTCCCGGGTCATCCATCCTAAACGGCTGAGCGTTGTATTGATTGAACGCAAGACGCTTAGCGTGGACGAGTTCGTGGACCAGCGTCTGTTCGGCGGCTCGACCCCAGGCTGAGGGCTTAAAAAATATTCTGATCCCGCCGCCCTCAATATCAGAATATTGCCGTGTTGTCGCTGTTGGCGCGTCCCAGTTGGCGGGTATGATCCAGATCTTGGTATTTGGCGGGCTTTTCTTGATGGTGTTGAGCAGGATCGACCCGACCCGCGTCGCGGCGATATTCATCAGCAATAGTCGGATAGTCTGTTCATACGCACGGATCTCGCCCCCGTACTTAGAATCGAGATCTTCGATCAGTTCCCAATCCCACGTGGCATAAATCAGATTCTCGCTCTGTCTGGCCACTTCCGTCTGCCGGTGGAAACGATCCATATTCCCGGTCTTTCGTCCCTCTTCAGCAGAATTCTTGGCACGCCTCATCTCATTGGAGTATTGTCTCCAAAGCGGCTCGACCGTTTTCTGCCGGTTGAGCGAATACACAACGTAGATGGGATACGCTTGGAACTGAAACATCGCCGTTCTCCAAAGATGATCTTAGTATCCACAGATATAAGACGATCGATCAATAATCTTTCAGACATCCGCAACCCGCACTCGTCAGTAGCTGCATGTGTCAGTAGCCCGCACGTTAGTAAGGGCGCCCGCTGCCCATCGGGCTCTCAATTGTACATCGAGACGTCGAGCCACACGCGGGTCTGTCGGCTGCAGACTACTGACACCTGCGGGCTAACACACTAATTCTAGGATCGCGTCGGCGGCACGCTTCGATGCCCCGCCGTGGCCGAGCTTATCAACGGCGGCAGTGAGGTCCTCTCGAACAAAGGTATTGACAGCGGGTTCGAGCAGGCGGAAAAGCTCGTCGGAAAGCGTTTGAGGCGTGAAATCATCCTGAATCAGCTCCGCCGCGACGCGTTTACCTGCGATCAGATTGATCAGGCCGAAGTGCTCCACGTCGATCAGCGGTCGAAGAAGCTTGTAGTTGATCGCGGAAGTCTTATACACGATCGCCATAGGCGTGCCGAGAATGCCTGCCTCAAGCGTGGCCGTACCGCTCGTTATCGCGGCCGCATCGGACGCGTTCAGGGCGTCGAACGTTTCGCCCTCGACCCACGTTACGGCATCGGGTGCTGTCCCTCGACCCAGTGACTGGAGCGCCCGCGTCCCGCGTGCCCCGTCACCGAGCTTTCCAGACAACTTCCCTGTCGGCAGTGCAACAACGAACTGCATTTCTGGCCGTTCCTCAAGCATTACGCCCGCCGTCTCTACCAGAACCGGCAGGATCCGCGAGATCTCCGCTCCCCGACTTCCCGGCAGGAGCGAAACGATCGGCCGCGAGGGATCCAACCCATGCCGCTCGCAAAACACCTCCTTCGACGAATCCGCGTGAACCTCCATTGCCAGCGGATTCCCGACATATTCAACGTGCTCGACACCGTTCGTAGCGTACCAATCTTTCTCAAACGGAAGGATCGAGATCACGAGATCGACGTACTTCTTGATGGTATTTATCCGATACTTCCGCCACGCCCAAAGCTGCGGCGAGATGTAGTAAACGACCGTCACACCTCGTTTTTTCAGCGCCTTCGCGAGCTTCATATTGAAGTCCGGAAAGTCGACAAGTATCGCAAGCTTCGCATCACGCCGTTCGGCTTCGGCGATGAGTTTCTTGTAAACGCCCCAAAACATCGGCAACGCCCGCCCGATCTCAAGCAGCCCGACGATCGCCAGCCCGTCAGCCCTCACCGTCGGCTCGACGCCTTCCGCCCGCATCTTCTCGCCCGCCGACCCAAAAAACGCAAAATCCCCCGCCGCGCTCAGCTCCCTAACAAGGCTTGCCGCATGCAGATCACCGGAAGCCTCGCCGGCAACGATCAAAACTGGAATTTGTTCTTCTGACATCAAGATCCGCAAGAATTAGACCGGTTCGTTACTGTTCTTCCCGTTCTGTGGTCTCCGGCTTTCTTGACCATTGAATAAGAGATCAAGATGCTCCGTACAGTCATCCGAAACCGAACCACTTCTTTGCGACAAGCTGAGGAAGGAATGACGTAATGAATCCACTAACCAGTAAGTAGATGGGCAGGATGGGCCCATCGTCATAAAACCGAGAGCGGTCGGTCAAAAAGAGGAAAAGGCACTCCGTCAAACCCATTATAAAAGCGAAACCGGCAATAAGGACATAGGCTTCACCGCGGCCTTGACGGTTCTGAACCATGGTTGAAAAAAAACTTCCAGATAATAATCCTACGAAGGCTCCGATAATCCCACCATAAATGCAACCCACGAAGAATGCCGCCAAAATCTCATGATCGGCAAACAGATCGAAATTGCCGCTTTGAGGGTTTGCCTTGGACGCGGCGAGTAATGCCAACACCGTGATCGATATCGATGTGAGAATTGACAAGGCGAATATCAAAATGAATGCTTTGAGCTGGTTCATATGAATAATTGAAGGCGGCGACCGCAAAAGCACGCCGCCTTTATTTTGAGAATGTCTACTGAAGCGTGTAAGTAACAACGTCAGTGCGATTACCTGCATTGTCCTCAGTGACCAGATCAAATCTCCACCCCAACGATCCTTGCTTAATGACCTTAAACCTTGCCCAGTTTCCATCCGTGTAGCCAAAGTTCGTGTTGTAGGGTAAGCGATAGTAGATTCGCTTGACTCCCGATCCCAGATCCGTTGCGGTGACAGTCACGCTTCTGGTATACAAATTGAGTCCCCAATTGACCGAAACGGTCGGCGGCTGCAGGTCTTCAGTCTGAGGATTGGTAATAATCCTCGATGGCTGAATCACTAAATCAGGCGTTCCGTCGTTGTTTGAGTCATATTTCAAGCTGTCCACCTGATCATTGACGATCCTTAATTCGGCGACTGCGCCATTGGGAATCACCAAGTCGTCATACCTGACAATATAAGTTGCCGCCGAGAGATCATTACTTGTCCCGCGAACGTCCTCTATTCTCGTTAGCTGACCGTTTCCGGTAAACCGCATTGTGTAAGTATTATTGGTCGGGGTCATCACCTGCAGTGACTCGGGCCCTACAACCAATTCGGTAACTCCCGGCACGATCTTCTTGTACGCGGTACTGACTGCGGCATTATCATTCCCTTGCGCGTCCGTGATCAATGCACCACTTATGCCTGTCATACTGACATAGTGAGACTCTGCTGACGACGATGGTGCGAAGTTATTCGGAGGCAGATGACAGCTTTGAGCCGGATCGAATTCAGGATTCTGAGAGATTAACCCGTCAGAAAACTTCAAGATTTGCAAAACCTGTGATTGGACTTGCGGATTACTCGTCATCCCGTTGTGTTGCGACAACTCTCCCGCTGGATCGTCGTTTTCGGAATAACAAACGCCTATGCACCGTCTATCATTGGCGCTCCCGCAGGTTGCATTCAGACCATCTGTTGCGTCTATTCTGCGACTTGAACTGATTATTGGGACAGTACCGTCACCGGCCACCGCATAGGCGGAAAAATCGGAATAAATTCGTTGTCCTGGAATAACAGCAGTCAGAAACCAGTTGCGAGGTTCGATTCTTCCAACCGTACGATTATAAGGCTGTCTACCGTAAATGTGGTAATAATTCACACCTGTAGCATCGCCCTGAAAATCGTCTTGTCCCGCAAAGCTGTGAAATGTTTCACCATTTGTACCGGGTCCAGGATTGACACTGGAATGCCGCGCATTTATCCAGTCCCTGACCTGAACGTATCCGAGATCGGTGCCGCTAACTCTAAGCGGACGACCGCCGAGCTCGAAATATTTCTGGCTCGGAAAGAGTTCGTGAGCGCCTGGAAAGGCTTCCACAATTTGCTTTATTTGTGGAGCAAAGAGGATGTCCGCGAGTCCGAAATCAGGCGGCGGGCTTGTAGTTTTCACCCACGCCTCTGAAATAAAACTGCCTGTTTCCAAAGCGTGAAGACCTCGGGGAGCTCCAAGCCAAGGTGTGCCTATCGTTACCATGGTCTTTACGTTGTGATCATGATTCGCACCATTATTCGCAAGAATGTAGCGACGGCCTAAAAGGCCTCCCATACTATGAGCGACAATATTTACCTTCGAGTCCGGGTAGATTGCTCTAACGCATTCGATATACTCCTTGAGTTTCGTCGTATTGCCAGTTGGTCCTGTGTCACCGTTGCTCTTTCGCCAATCATATGGAAAAACAAATAGGGTCGGATGCTTAGCTCTAAGAGCCGCAAGTTGATTTTGGTCGGCTGCTTGTCCCCCGCACGTCGAGTTTCTGTTGTTTTCGTTTCCCCCGAGGTCGTATTCTGTATATCCACTTTCCTTTAGCGAATTTATGAGAGATTCATAGACCTCATTCGTTGCTTCTAATCCTCCAACAAGTCCAACTTTGAACTTCCTCATGACATCGGGGACTTTTACGGAATTGCCTATCGCTAACGGAGTAACATCGTTCGACAGAGACTCAGGAAACCAAAGCCGCTCATTTGTACTGGGATGTCGCAGTTCACTCCCGCCAACTCCCGCAATAAAGACGACCGGCGTGCCTGGGTCACGCACAGCGCGAATGATCATATTTCCTGTAGCCGAGCCGGCCCAGAAAGCTACGCGGTCAACACTGTTTGCGATCTGGTCGTACACAGATATCTGCGTTACCGTATTGCCATTAATTGACGCCCCAACCTGAGCTACCGAAACTGCTTTATCTGGATCAGGTATTGTCGCGTTATTGTCGGCAATCGAGGCAACTTGCGTCCAAAGCCCGGTTTGATTGCTGAAGGCTCGTCCTGGGACATCACTGGCAATGTTGGGTGTCGCGATAAACGAAACCATTACAAGATCGTCCTGGAGGCCGGGTCTCTTGGACGCAATATACGCGACGTCGATGCGGGAATTCTGGTCGAATGAATTGAAGAATATCCTGTTGCCGGTGGTCGTTGTTCCAAGTTCGCCTTGAACACAGGTTTCTCCGGAGTCGCAAACCCCATCGTCGTTCCCGCCTTGTGCCGAATTGTCCTCAACCAGGCGGCCCGCAATGCGAACGATCTTTCGTGTGCCGTTTGCCAGTTTTATGGATACGAAGATACCAGGGCCCGGATTTGTTCCGAGTGCGGTTGCCCCTGTTTGATTCAGATCCGCATAAAACGCAATGGCCTCATCCTTCTTACTGATGCTCGGACTTTGACCGATTTGGCTAAACCCTTCGCTTGTCGTCGCAATGTTGATTTGAGGCAGGTGCTGATTCAACAGCCGATCGCGATCGAAGACAACGATCGGCGAAGTACCATCTCCACCGTATCTTACAACTGCTGTATCATTATCGCTGACCATGGGACGAAAGCCCGAGCCGAAGGTAGGAACATAGGTTCTTGATCTCAAGTTCGGCCGTACACCACTGGTAAGAACTGAAGTATCATTTCCTGACCGGGTTTGGAAAACAGGTAGCGTTCCATTGGCGAACGTGATTCCAGTAGGCCAAATCTCATCAACATCATTGAATCCACCCGTTCCATTTGCGGCAGCGACAAGCTGCGTCGGAGCGTTCGGCTGCCTGCCATCGACGAGAAACAGATAGTTTTGTATAGGAGTCGTCGTAAAGTTCGACCACCAAGCGATGATTTGCTTAGAATCGTTGATTTGAAGCTGTGGTGAGGATGTCCATGCAGATTGACTGCTGAAACCTGTTTGCAAGTCGATGGGAGAATTTGGCAAATAATCTGTGAAGATTCCGCCGCCGCCTGGGTTATTTCTACCGGCAAAGGCAACTTCGCCGTTGTTATTTATCGATGGGGCCGCGAAAATTTGCCGTGAAGCGCTTGATGTTGCGATGATATCGTAACGATATTGTTGTTGAGCCTTAAATGTCGGGACGAGCAGTACAAAACAGAACACTAAACAGAAAGTAATCCGTTGCATTGTGGTAGCTCCTTTTGGGACTAAAGAGAATGCAAATTTGATTGTCGTGCCGCAACAAATCTAGAAACACAAACAAATCTGCGAGAGTAGACAAGGCTATACGCTAGCCCGTCCAAGATTCTTGATTCCGGATTCGGTAGATACACTATTCGAAGTTGCTAACGCTGTCAAGCCTTCGAATTGCCTCATCTAAAAACCACATGAAACCGGATCGTTGCCTCATTTAATAAACCACGCGAAATAAGATCGCGGAAGATCTTCAATGTTGTGGGGGCATTGGAGGTTTGGGGATGAGGATGAGCATGAAGGCGAGACGCGAGGCGATCGGGTCGGTGTCGGCGAGGTATCAGCGAAGTGGGAAAAAAGAGAAGGGGATGATTCTCAGTGAGTTCGTATTGATGACGGGGTACAGCCGCTGGCAGGCGAGTTTCTTGCTGCGGCGGCGGGACAAAAAGTCGGTGACGGCCGATGGAGCGGGAAAGAAGAAGCGGCGAAGGCGGGAGCGATATTATGGCAGTGAGACGGTGGCGGTGCTGGCGAAGGTTTGGAAGATAATGGACTACATTTGCGGGAAGCGGCTGGCCCCGGTGCTTGGAGAGATGACGGAGCTGCTTGATCGGCGGGGCGAGATCGTTTGTGACGGAGCCGTCCGGGAGAAGCTCTCAAAGATGAGAGCGGAAAACCTCAGCTTTACACGGTCCCGGCCATTGAGAAAAAATGACAACTGTTTTGTCGAACAGAAGAACTGGTCGGTAGTGCGGCGGGCTGTCGGCTACGCCCGCTACGACACGGACGAGCAACTGGGACTGCTCGACGAGCTCTATACGCATCTTCGGCTCTATACGAACTTTTTCATGCCCTCGATGAAGCTCGTCAGCAAACAGCGGGAAGGGAGCCGCGTGAGAAAACGCTATGATCAGGCTCTGACGCCTTTCCAGCGGGTCATTGCTTCTCCGCATGTTGGCCGAGATCAAAAGCGGAAACTGAAGACGCAGTATGAGAGCCTCAATCCGGCAGCCCTGAAACGCTCGATCGAACGCCTGCAGAACCGGCTGTACAAAACCAGAAACCAGATCGAGCGTTCACCCGCACA
>DAIOWA010000113.1:0-7643 GCA_036758705.1 Pyrinomonadaceae bacterium
CCAGCTGCATACCGTTTGCGGCACGTTGGAGAAAGTAATAGTAGCCTGAGTCGCTTGCCTGACTCCGCTCCAACTGAGCTCCGTTTGCCATCAGTACGACCGTAATTATCGGCTTGGCTGTGCCGCTCGGTAGATTTCGAAGCGTGACGCGCCCATAAATTACAGGCTGGCCGATCTGGATCGGAAGCCCGGTTGCGGCTCGAAAATCTTCGACTTGAGCCTGGACGGAAAACGAGAGAAGGCCGGCCGATAACAGAAGGCACAGGGCGATCAGAAATTGCATTTTAGTCCTCCAACGGATCTGCGAATTACGAATTTTCCCTTTGCAATGCTGTTCAAGTCAAGTAAAAAGTGATAAGCCGAGCGTATTTCCTAATAAGAACGAAATTTTGAATATTTCTTCGCGATATCGGGGATTATGGTGTGCGAATGCACCGCGATGATTCCCTAAGTCCTTAATTAAGAATAACTTAGCAGGCACCTTGATTATGGAACGCTAAATGCCTTGTTATGGCATGTTCATTCCATTTTGCGACCACGTTTTGTTTATAGTATCTCGATCGACCGTCTTGAAGGAGCCGTTCCTTCCTACTTCGACTCAAGTTTTCGGGATCGCTTTGTTTGGAAGGTTCTGTGGGAGTTCACTAGAACCGCCCATTGCTCTGTTTCAGTTATTCACATCTTAGGAGGAACTATGCGTTTTAGGTTTAACATGGCGAAGATTCTAAAAACTCTTGCGCTTGGTTGCATTTCAATGATGCTAATCGCTAACGGTTTCGCGCAGACGGGAACGTCTGTCGTAAGCGGAACTGTTAGGGACTCTCAGGGAAATGTAGTGCCGGGTGCCACGGTCACCCTGTTGAGTGATAAGGGAGCGAGCCGGACGGCGACCGCCAACAGCGGAGGCACCTACTCATTCCCGTCACTGTCGCCCGGTGCATACCGTATCGAGGTCGAGGCGCAAGGATTCAAGAAGGCGGCCGTATCCGAGTTTCAGGCTCTGACTGATCTCCCGGTTGTGGTCAACGTCTCACTTGAGGTAGGACAGGTTAGCGAAACCGTCAATGTCCAGGCGAGCTCGATCGAGAGTATCGTAAACACGCAGGATGCCAGCTTGGGCAACAACTTTGTTTCTCAGCAGATCCAACAACTTCCGCTTAACGCACGTAATGTTGGAGACTTGCTCAGCCTGCAGGCGGGTGTAACGCCGGACGGCTCAGTTTCAGGTAGCCGCAGCGACCAGGCGAACATTACCCTTGATGGTGTCGACGTTAACGAGCAGGTCAATGGAAACGCCTTTTCGCCTGTATTGCGAGTAAATCCTGACTCGGTTGATGAGTTTCGCGTTACTACCCAAAATGCGGATGCTTCCAAGGGACGCTCGTCCGGTGCTCAGATCTCGCTGATCACCAAGGCCGGTAACAACGAATTTCAGGGCGCTTTGTACGAGTATTATCGCGGACCGAGATTCACTGCGAACGACTGGATCAATAACGCCGCGGGCAGAGACCGTCCCGGTCTGATCCGACATCTTTTCGGTGGGCGGCTAGGAGGGCCGATCGTTAAAGATAAGCTCTTTTTCTTCTATAACTACGAAGCCTTGAGAGAGTCGAAATCGAGCCCGGTCAATCGACTCGTCCCGCTGGCGAGCATGGGGCAGGGGCAACTGAAATTCAGGGACGCAGGTGGAGCGGTCGTAACCGTCAGCACGGCGCAGATCAATGCTTTGACCGGACCGGCTTCGCTTGGATCTCCGTCGGTTGTCGATGTAAATCCGGCTACCGTCGCGTTGTTTGCAGCCGCTGCTGCGAAATATCCGGCAAATAACACGCTGTTGGGTGACGGTTTGAACACCGGCGGCTTTTCATTCAATTCGCTGGCACCGGTAGAGCAAAACACGCATACGGGTAACTTTACTTACAATGTCAATGCGGCCCATACGCTCTCTTTGCGTGGTAACTATCAGCAGGACCTTTTGACTGGTGTTTCGCGATTCCCGGACACACCCGGTACAAATAGATGGGGCCATCCGCTTGGCATATCCGCCAAGCACACCTGGATCATCAAGAACAATCTCGTCAATAACTTTACCTACGGATTGACGAGAAACGCATTTAGCACTCAGGGCGATTCAAGCGACGACGCGATCACGTTCGGAAACCAGTTCGCGATCTTTACACCGTACTCGTATGCGAGAACGTCTGCTCGTGTAACGCCCGTTCACAATTTCACGGATGATGTTTCGTGGGTGAAGGGCAATCACACGTTCCAGTTTGGTATGAACCTTAGGTTCGTCAAGAACCGAACGGACAATTTCGCGAGAGCGTTTGATAACGCCGTTATGAACGAAACGTTCTACGCGACCAGCGGAACTTTGCAGCCGCACATTCCGCTGCAAAATGCCCTCGGTATTACGATCCCAAATTCGCAGATCCCTGCAGTCAGAAGTGTCTTGACCTCTCTATGGGGCCGATTCACCCAATATACTGCCAATTACAACTTCAATCTCGATGGGACTGCTCAGGCACCGAGAACGCCCGTTACGCGTGAATATGCGACCGAGGAATATGACGGCTATTTCCAGGATGTCTGGAAGGTCAGGTCGAATGTGACGGTCACGGCAGGCCTTCGATACGGTATCAGCATGCCGATCCATGAAACACAAGGCTTTGAGACCAGGCCGAACGTTTCTCTTTCGGAATATTTGCAGAAACGTATAACGGCGGCATCGAACGGACAAAACTACACTGAACCGATTTCAGTTATCTTGTCGGGCAAAGCAAACAACGCACCGCGTATGTATCCGGTGGACAAGAACAATTGGCAACCGAGACTCGCGGCTGCCTGGTCGCCGAACTTTGAGTCGGGCTGGCTGGCCAGCCTTTTCGGCGAAAAGGAGGAATCGGTCTTCCGTGGCGGATTCGCGATAACCAATGACTATTTTGGTCAGTCGCTTGCCCTTGGGTGGGATGCCAACAACACACTGGGCTTCTCGGCATCGAGCAACATTAACTTTGCCACCTACACGATCTATCAGAGTGGGTGTACCGTTGCCGCGAATTGCAACCCGGGGCCGCAGTTCACCGGCTTGAATCAAACGATACGATCTCTCCCGAATCTGACGGAGCCGGCCGCGGCGACATTCCCGCAGACGCTGTCCAATAACCTGGCTCTGGCAAGAATACAGTCGAGTCTGGACACTGACTTGGTCTCGCCGGTCCAGTATTCGTTCAACTTCTCATATGGCCGCAAATTGCCGTGGGGAATGTATTTGGACGCGTCGTATCAGGGTCGTCTCGGCAGAAACCTTTTTGCCAGCCGCGATATCATGCAGTTAAACAACATCCGAGACCCGACATCGGGGCAAACATGGGACGAGGCTGCAAGGATACTGGAAGGCCACCGGTTAGCCGGGACTCCGATCGCGCAGATTCAGAACTTGCCGTGGTTCGAGAATATGTATGCTCCTGGAACAATTGACGGTATCTATTTCGGTGCCGGATTGAGCAATACCAGAGCCGCATATGCCGTTATGAGCGGGGCGGGTCCGAACACTACAGCGCCTGATTGTGGTACCGTTGGGGGCTGCTACGGTTATGGAATCGATTGGACCTTTATGCAGCAGCAGCTTGACCGGTTTTCGGGCAGGACCCTCTTCATGCATCCGCAGTATGGCGCTTTGGCAGCCTATGGAACGATCGGCAGCTCCGATTATCACGGTGCCGCATTTACCATTCGTCAAAGGATGTCAGGATTGACTTGGGACCTGAACTATACGTGGTCAAAATCGATGGATGACGCGTCAGGACTGAACAATGCAACGACCTATTCCGGCGGCTCATTCATTTTGAATGCACTGAGGCAAGAGGACTTTCGATCGGTTTCGGACTTTGACCTTAGGCATGTCATAAACGCCAACGCGGTTTGGGACATTCCGATCGGCAAAGGAAGGACCTTCCTGAGCAACACCAATAAATTTGTGGATGCTGTGATAGGCGGCTGGACGATGAGCGGCATCTTCCGCTACAACACTGGCTATCCGTTCGCAGTATCATGTGTTGGTGGGTGGCCTGCAAACTGGCAGCGAAATAGTTATTGCGTGAGGAATGAGCCGATCCAAACCTCGCCGACCAAAGCCGGACTAAATCCGAATAACTTTACCGATCCGGTCGCGGCGTACAGGAGCTTTCGTAGTCCCGGCCCCGGAGAATCGGGAGACAGAAACTCATTGCGTCTTCCGAGCTTTATCGTTCTCGACATGGGCATGCAAAAATCATTTGGGATGCCATGGAATGAGAAGCATTTTCTCAAGTTGAGAGTGGATGCGTTTAACGTGACTAACACTCAAAAACTGACGGGATTCAACGCTGCAAGTCTTAACACCGATCCGCAGTTTGGAACGCCCCCAACCAATTGGGGTAACCTTACTGCGATACAAGGGACTCCGAGGATCCTGCAGTGGGCGGTCCGTTACGAGTTTTGATTTAGGCTGAGAAGACGGCTTTTAGGTGAGGTAGAAATACCTCACCTTTTTCTATGGTGGAGTCTATCTTGCTCCGAATGAATCGTTGCCGGTAATATCGGAGAGGTGACGCGTATCGTTGATGGCGAGGACGCGGATGTTGTTGCGGCCGCGGATCTCGAAGCGGTTGATGCCGCAGTTTGAGGTGATCAGCCACGGGGTTTGCTTGGTGTCGCGGCGGATCGCGCCCATCAGATGGAGCGTCATAAAGCAGATCGCTCCGGTGTGAGAGAAGATGGCAATGCGATCACCCTGATGCTTACGCATTATCTCCCAAACTTCATTCATCGCTCGTTTTACGAGCTGGCGATAACTCTCGCCGCGGGTGATAACGTGGTGATAATTGCGATTTACGAGGGCGTAATAGTCCTTGGGATGCTGCTGCTTAGATTCATCGAATGTGAGGCCTTCGAGCACGCCGACGTTGCGTTCGCGGAACGCCGATTTGGTGAGCACCGGAATACCGGAAAGCCGCGAAAGAGGCTCGGCAGTCTGAACTGCTCGGTAAAGATCGCTCGAATATATAGCGGAGATGTTTTCCTTCGACAGAGCGTCGGCGGTCAACTCTGCCTGCCGTTGACCAAGTTCGGACAAGGGCGTAGGCCCGTGTCCGCCAAAGCGTCCCTCGGCGTTCCCGGCTGATTGGCCGTGTCTAATTAGGTAAAGACGGGTAACGGGCATCGATAAGTAAAAAGTAAAAAGGTAAAAGGCAAACAATTCAAGTTTACCTTTTTACTTTTGCCTTTTTACTTTAGGCGGAAACCGCCTCGGCCTTCAGCTTTTCGGTCTGATAGTGGGTTCGCAGGGCCTCTACAAAGTCGTCGAGAGCACCTTCCATTACGAGATCGAGTTGGTGGACGGTCATTCCGATGCGATGATCCGTGACGCGATTTTCCTTGAAATTGTAGGTGCGGATCTTCTCAGATCGGTCGCCCGAGCCAACCATCGATTTGCGCTCGGCTGACAGTGCGTCGTGCTGTTTCTGCTCTTCTATTTCCTGCAGACGAGCCCTGAGCACGCGCATCGCCTTCTCGCGGTTCTTGATCTGGGACTTTTCATCCTGCATTGAGACCACAACGCCGGTCGGCAGGTGCGTGATGCGAACCGCGGAATATGTCGTATTTACCGACTGTCCACCCGGCCCCGATGAGCAGAACGTGTCGACGCGGAGGTCGTTTTGATTGATCTGGATGTCGACTTCTTCGGCTTCCGGCAGCACGGCTACAGTGATCGCGGACGTGTGGATGCGGCCTTGTGTTTCGGTCTGCGGCACACGCTGGACGCGATGTACGCCTGATTCGTAACGCATCTTGGAATAGACGTTGTCGCCCTCGATCATCGCGATAGCTTCCTTGATACCGCCAACGCCCGTATCGGCCGTCTCCATGATGTCCATCTTCCAGCCCTGACGTTCCGCGTAACGCGTGTACATTCGCAGCACCTCGGCTGCAAACAGCGTAGCCTCGTCGCCGCCGGTCCCCGCCCGGATCTCGAGAATTACATTCTTCTCGTCGTTGGGATCCTTGGGAAGGAGCAGGACCTTGAGGGCCTCTTCGGCATCAGGAAGCTTTGCCTCGATGTCGGCGACCTCCATCTGGGCCATCTCCCGCATCTCGTCATCATCGGCCGCGTCGGCGAGTTCTTTCGCACCGGCCAGCCCTTCCTGAAGCTTCTTAACTTCGCGGTACTTTTCAACGATCTCGCCCAGGCTGCGATGCTGCTTCATCAGTTTCGCATAGGCCGACATATCCGACATGAACTCCGGCTGAGAGATCTGTTCCGTCAGGTCTTCGTAATTTTTCTCGATCTGTGCGAGTTTTTCGAACATATGATTTTTTAGCCACGAATTGCACGAATTTCACTAATGTTATTGCGAATTTCGCAGGTCTTGTTTGGCAAACATAGCCAGTTGGAAACGAGACACAATTAGTGCCATTCGTGTAATTCGTGGCTGATTTTCTTAAGCCGCGGCCGGTTCCAGTTTTAACGACTCATCCAACGCTCTGATCGCGACTTCGAGCTGCTCGGCGTCGGGTTCCTGGGTGGTGATGTTCTGTAGCCAGATGCCGGGAAGCGTCATTGATTTGAAGATCGCACCGGACTCTTTTTTCGCGGCGTAGCGGATGACCTCGTACGAAAGTCCCGCGACGAGCGGCATCAGCAGGATGCGGACGAGCAGGTTCAGCCACGTCTGTTCGAATGTGATCACCGAAAACAGGACGATCGACACGAGCATTACGACCATCAGGAACGACGTTCCACAACGCGGATGCTGGCGACGCTGTCCTTTCGCATTGTCGACGTTTAACTCGAGGCCTTTTTCCCACGTGAACACTGTCTTGTGCTCGGCGCCGTGGTATTCAAAAACACGACGAATGTCCTTTAGATAGGACATCGTGAAGATCATCGTGACGAAGAAGAACATCCTGACAATGCCGTCGATCAGGTTGAACGCGAGCCACGAATGCGGCTTGGTTTGCCAGATGTAGGCATAAGCCGTTTGCCACCACGTTGCATTCTCGCCCAATAGCGGAGCGTCAGCCCAGCCAAGTGCGATGAATCCGGCATTCGTGATCAGCAATGGGGCGACGACGAACAGGAGCACGTTAAAACCAAGTGCAGTGATGATCGAGAAAATAGGGCCGATCGACGAACCAACATTCTTCGATTTCCTTTCCGGCATCACAACCTTAACCGGAGCTTTGGTAAATTCCTCGTCGGTCGTGCCCGTAGCCAGCACCGCGACCGGCTCAGCTGCTTCTTCCTTGACCTTTTGCTTCTGAGCTTCCAGATCGTCCTCGTAGATCTTCGCCGAGAAATTCAGGGCCTTGATGCCAAGCCCCATCGACTGGATCAGCGTCGCTCCCCCGCGGAGTACAGGCCACGAAAGCCATTTATACTTATCGCTCCATTTCGGCAGCGTCTCAGCGGTCGTGACGATCTCGCCGTCCGACTTGCGGCAGGCGATCGCATACGCCGAGGGCGTACGCATCATCACACCTTCCATAACCGCCTGGCCGCCGACAATGAGGTCGCGCTCCATGGCAAAAACCGTGTGAATGAAACGATAGAGTCGTGTATTTCGTCGAAGCTTATTCATCTCTTTCTTTGATTTGCGGAT
>DAIOWA010000114.1:0-7568 GCA_036758705.1 Pyrinomonadaceae bacterium
TAGTTTCTCGTCGGAGCGTTCGTAGTTGAATTCCGGACCCCAGTTCTGATCGGGGTTTTTCCCCTCACGACGGAACCAATAATCGTGATCGATCTGCGTGAGAGCGTTGTCCGTGCTCGCGTGGTTGTAGACGCCGTCGACGATCACGCGGATCCCCCGGGCATGACACTCGTCTACCAGGCGTTTCAATTCCGCGGTCGAGCCGTAGCTCGGTTCGGGCGCGAAATAGTGTGCCGGCGTGTATCCCCAATTGAAGTCACCGGGCGTCGTTTTGAGCGGCATCAGCTCGATGGCGTTGATTCCCAGATCGGTAAGGTAATCGAGTTTTTCGACGACATTGGCGTACTTCCCACGCTCGAACGGGTCATTCTCGCCGCCCGAGAAATCACCTACGTGCATTTCGTAGATAACAAGATGCGAATTTTCGGGAAGAGGTACTTCATCCGATCGCCAGACGTACTCATCGACGATCTTCGTGCCGTTCTTTAGTTTGAGTATCGCGTTCTGCGTCGGCGGATCGACATCGGTGGCGTATGGATCGGTGATGGTCTTCCATTCGTCTTGTTCGTTGAACCAGCTTTTCGATCGGATGTTGAATTTATATTGATACGTGCCGTCCGCGATCTTGACCGTGACCGAAAAATATCCGTCCTCGCCCTTCGTCATCGGCACGTCCTTGCAATCAGTGAAATCGGCGATCAGAGCCGCTTCGATATTGTTGGGCGCGAAAAGCCGCAATTCGTGAGGGTGCTTTTCGAGCCTCTTGATCATACAGTTAAAGAATTATGCAAGGCTTGCGATCACGATCTGCGATGCCGAGCCGCTGTCGAACGCGGAGCGGTCGAAATCGCCGAACTTGTGTTCGATCTTAAGGCCATGCAGTGTAAAGAGCGAGTCGAACTCCTGCGGGAAAAACTGGCGCATCGTGAACGAGAGCGTCTTTTCACGGTCGGTCGGCTGGTGCCGGAAATGCCAGTTGAATGAACTTTTCTGAGTCGCGGCATCGTAGAAAACATCTTCCGTCAGCACGTAATCGTCGAACGAGCCGACCACGAACCTCTTTCCCATCTCGCGAACCAGAAGCGGCACATAGGGATTGTAAACCTCGATAAGCAGCCGTCCGTCCGATTCCAGATGCCGCCGAATGCTTGCGAAGCATTCCGAGATATCGCCGATCGTATCAAGATGCTGAAATGAGTTTCCGGCAATGTAAATCAGCCGAAACTTCCGGTCCATTTCGAAGGACCGCATATCGCCTTTCTGAATACGCACCGATAGGCCGCGTTCAGATGCCTTTTTTCGGCACGCGCTCAGCATCTTGTCTGAGATGTCCAGACCATAAATATCAACACCGTTTTCGGCCAAGGGGATCAGGATGTTTCCGGAACCAGAGGCGAGCTCCAGAACCGGATTTCCATATTCCGCGGAAACTTCCTTAAAGAATTGAAGTACGTCACCGGTAGCGAACCTGCCGTGGGCGAGGTCGTAAAGAAAGGCGTCGTCGTAGAGGTCCATCGAAGGCGGTAAATGGCCGTATGGGTGGCCGGCCATTTACGCGGCAAATGCCCATTGTTCGTGCTCTTCCTCGTGCGAATTGTCCATAAACAGATATTTCTTCCATTCCGGACGCGACTCGGCGTAGTGGCAGAGCAGCACGTGATCGAGCCCCAATCTCAGAAGTTTCTGCGACGTGAGCAGCGGCATTCTGGCCTGTTCCGGCGTACGGTTACCTTTTCGCTGATTGCATTTTACGCAAGCAGTTACAAGGTTAGCCGGAGTGCTTTCGCCGCCCTGGGCCCGCGGCAGGATATGATCAAGCGTCAGATCCTTGGCGTGCTTGTGATCGCCGCAGTACTGGCAGCGGTAGCGGTCGCGGATATATACCCTCGCCCGCTTCATTGTCGTCTCGCGTCGGTTTCGACGAACGTTAATATAGTGACGCAAGCGGATCACGGACGGGACCTTGAAGACCGTCGACGGGGAACGGAGTACGTTTTCGCCGTCGTGCTCTTCTATAAAGACCGCGCCGCGAAACCACAAGCAAACCGCCCGAGCGACACCGACGGTGCCCAGCGGTTCGTAAGAAAAGTTCAAAAGTAAAACTCTACCTGTAAGCAAACAGCTATCCTCCTATATTTCTCCCCGGCATTTAGATGTTCAAACGAACGGGTGCGTTCCGCGGCATCTTGATACCGAGTAATTTAAACTCTTTTGTGCGTTCATAGCAAGCACAATATGTTGTGTGTAACTAAAATTTCAGATGCGTGTTTTACGCGATCCAGCTACTAGATGTTGGTGTCAGCGGCAATAATTGGAGCTAACTTCATTCGACATCGGAAGCGTTCGGGGCTATAACGTATTCGTTCCACCAAAAACTCGCGTTCACGTGGTGGATATTCTTTTCGCTTACGTTCCGACGACCTTGATCGGAGCGAAGCTCGGCGGAGCAGGAAAGGAAGCCTAGAACTGCGGCTGTACGAGCCGGTTTGCGATCCCGCAGTTTCCGCAGTCTATCGGCTTTGCCGGATTGTCGGGGATCGCGTTCGGCGAGCCGCACGACATACAAAAGAATTGAGCGCGGACGTTCGTCGTCTTTCGGCATTTCTCGCAGAAAACCTTATACGAACCTTCCGGTGCGAAGAGTTGATTAGAGCATGAACCACAAGTGACATTCGATCCCGACGGCATTTCGAGTTCCGTATACTCGTTAGAAAATCCCAACATCTTCAACAAACTATCCGCGTCCGCCGGTGCCAGATACGGCAGCCAAGCCTGTACGAACATTGAGGTCTTCATCTTGAAATGCACCGGTTCCGGCAGGAGCTCGTGCATTATGTTGAACTTCAGATCGCGATAGAAAGCATTCATTCCTTCGCGCGTGATCGACGCGAAAAACTCCGCGAGACTAAAAAAGCTTGAACTCTCAGCCTTCATCTGACCGCCGACGTTTACATATTGGATCGCCGACTGAAGCTGCTGTTGCCGCGCTCCATATTGCTGCCATTTCGGATCGAACGCCGATTCCGTACTCGACACCGAGCAGATCTCCAGATATATCGTGTACTTCTTATCGTTATCGATGGATGGCGGGAGATAAGCCGGGAAACTGCGGTAATAGAAGTCCCAGAATTCTTTCTGGATATTGTAATAAGAACGCTGATCGCCCGAGGCAAGAGCCATCTGAGCCCGCGACATTATCGCCATCTTCTGAAACTGATAATTCAAAGTCGTCGGCGCCGATTCGTTCCACGTATCCATTCCAACAGAGAAATCGATGTCGGTGAACGCCCCGCAGAAGTCGCACATTATATATGGCGACGAATATGGGTTAACCTTGGGCCCGCCGCACTGGATGCAGCGAAATTTCTTGATCCGCACTTTGTTAGAATCCGGCTATTTTGCACCGGGAACTGCTTCGAACCCAGCATCAAAGAATCGTAACGTATTGTATGTAGCCTCCGGCACAACCGATCCGTGATCCAGAGCAGGGTTGTTGATCTCAAGATGCCGCATTGTGTTCCGCCCGACCCCACGCCGGCGCATAGTCTCGACGGCCTTGTGCGCATTTCCCGGGTCGACAACGCGGTCGGTCGCGAGGCTGATAATCAGCATCGGTGTACGCGGCGACCAATCGTAAACGTTGTTCTTGCTCATCTCGCGTATCACCGGATCGTTCATATCGAGATCTTCCAGGGCCCTGATAAAGCGCGGCGTCAGCAGCGAATCGCGCGACTTTGTCCCGCCCGTGATCGCTCCGACAACTATCAGCCCGAGTCCGATGGATTTGTCCGACTTGCCGCGCTTGAAGTTAATGTTCACCGTGGTCGCCATCGATTTCTGAAAATAGTCGCTCGTCTTGACCCCGAATGCGTCTTTGAAATAGGAGATGGTGTAGCCGAGCAGAAACGCACGGGTTACCAGGTCCGTGCCCTTGGCCTCTGCGAGAAGGAAATCCCTTGTCACGCCTGTCAGATCGTATGGCCCGGAGGCCGGTGCTCCTTTCGTCGGCCGCAGATCCGGATCGCCGCTTTCTTCCAGAAGCTTGAGCATTCCCATCGCGGTGCCACCGCCTTCGGAGTATCCGGTGACATATAGATCTTTACCGAGAGAATATCGTGAGGCCCGGGCGAAATTTCGAACCGGCTTGATAATATCCACGCCCGATCTTCCGTTCACAATATTCAGCGGATACGGATGCGTCGGTTTGCTGTCGCCGAGCCCGATATAGTCCGGTGCGGCCACCGCATATCCTGCGGCGGCGAAGGCAAACAGCTCAGCGTAGGTTTGATCTTTGTGGGTCAGCACGCGTGACGGAGCGTTCTTAAAGTCCCACGTCGTTCCGTGCATATAGACGACAAGCCCTTTCTCCGCACCTCCGCGAGGCAGGATCAACAGCCCGGTGACCGGTTCGATCTTGCCCTTAGCGTCTCTGGTCGTGTAGGAAACTTTCTTCAGATCGACGCCGCGGTCCGCCTTGGGAAACGGAAAGGCACTGAATGCTTTCGCTACGCGATCGTTGACCTGGACGGCGGTCTGCGTGCCAAGAGCGGTTATGCGGCCCTGTGCGGCAGCATCGATGCCGAAGACCACCAAGGCGACTAACCCAACGCAAATAGAGAGAGTCCGAGAGTTTCTCATATTGAAGGTTCCTCGAGTAATTTGTTTGGATCGAACTAGTTGTCAGTATTCTAGCATCTTTGCGGTGAAGGCCTGCCGGAATGTAAAACCGGCACGGAAGGCGATTATTTGAACGAATTGCCCCATTAGATGTTAGACTAATTTCACACCCATGCTCGCGGACGATCCTGATCTGATCCAGGAGAAGTTATGTCGTCATCAGCATCAAAGCCATCATCAACATCGATCATCGCTGGGGAATATTTACGCGAACTAGAATCGGAAGAACGTGCAACACGCGAGTGTTTAGCTGAGGTTCCGATGGATAAACCGAAGTACAAGCCTCACGAAAAGTCGATGGAGCTTAGCTATCTGGCGACCCTGACCGGCGATATCCCGCGATGGATTCAATATATTATTGAAAAGAATGTGGTCGATTTTGAGACATATCCGCAGAATCATCCCGCGACTACCGAAGAACTCGTAGCAATGTTCGACACGAATATGGCGGCGGCTCGAAAGGCGTTGAAATCATTGAAAGACGAAGATCTTTCAAAGGAATTCCAGCTCAAGCACGGCGACAAATTGCTGATGGCAACGCCTGTCGGCGAGAGCATCAGCTCCGCGATAAACCATATGGTCCATCACCGCGGACAGCTTACGGTTTACTTAAAATTGAACGATAAAAAGATCCCGTCGATCTATGGCCCGTCGGCCGACAGCGGCGGATTCTAAACTCACGGCGAACCCCACGCCTTTGACGAACCTCATATTCGTAGTGAATATTGTGCGACATTTTATCGCAGGCTTTGCGACGGCGTTGATCGCTGCATCATATATATATGCGCAGTCTGAGCCGATGCACGGCACGCTTGTCGTAGCGGTCCCGGTGGATACCGGACTCGTGGTCTGCGCAGATAAACGACTCAACAACGCTGTAGCGGGCACGTTTTCGGACGACAATGTGAAAGTTCGACGCGCCGGGCCCGACGCGGTATTTGCGGCGACACATACGGTCGGCTTCTATGATCGAAAGAGTCAGAAGCTTGCGTTCGACGCATTTAAGACGACGCAGGATTACGTCGACAAAGTTCCATTTCGAAACGATAAAGAGTTTTGGGATGGCCTGAAGCTGGCGATACTCCAGCAAATGTTCATCTATCTTTCCGGCAAGCCGTACGCAAGCTGGCCTGAGACAGATACTGCGAATCGCGGTCTGCTCTTCAATCTGATCTTTTACGCGATGAACAACGGCAAGCCTTACAGCCAGACCGTGAAGGTCTTGTACGAGAAAAAGAAAACGCCTGTCGTCACGGTGATGCCGCCGTTTGCCGAACTTATCACGGCTCCGAAGCTGAGCGGCAAAGGGCGCGACGTTCTCAAATACTTGGACGGCAGTCCGTCCACGGTAAAAGATCTCGCCATCTCGAAATTCGACGAGCGGACCTTCGCCGTTTCAACGACCCACGCGCGTGACGCGATCGACTTTTCACGAAAGCTGTTTGTCCTTACGAGCACCGCGGTTCCACAGGCACAGGTGAGCCCGACCTTTGATTGCGCTCTGCTTGACCGGACGACTGGCTTTCGAATGCTCCAGCCCTAATTGGGTATTGCCTTGAGACGTGAGTGGTGGTAGTTTTGCGCTCGTGGACAGATCGTTTCTATTCATACTCGGCAGTGCTCGGCCGAATGGGAATACTGAACTGCTCGCGCGGCTGGCGGCAAGGTCGTTGCCCGATAACACGGAGCAGGTTTGGCTGAGCCTTTTGCACGATCCGTTACCACTTTTCGAAGACATCCGACATCACGAAACCCGGAAGTATGCAGTTGCGAACGACGCCGAGCAGATGTATCTCGACGCCACGCTTGCCGCGACCGACATCGTGATTGCATCGCCCGTCTACTGGTACAGCCTCTCCGCAAGCTCGAAACTTTACCTCGATCATTGGTCGGCCTGGATGCGTCTGCCCGACCTGAATTTCCGGGCCCGCATGGCCGACAAGAAACTCTGGGGCGTCACCGTGCTCAGCGACGAAGACCTCCTCGGCGTCCACCCGCTGATCGAAACGCTCCGCCTCTCCGCCGACTATATGGATATGCAATTCGGCGGCGTTTTACTCGGCTACGGCAACCGCCCCGGCGACATCCTCAACGATCCCGACTCGCTGGAGAGAGCGGAGAAGTTTTTTGTCAGGTCCGAGGCCGAGAGAGCGAAAGCCTAGGATTACTTTCCCTTTTTCGTGCACTTCGTGGAAAGTTCTGAATCCGTTATCCACGAACCACACGAAATGCACGAAACAACACGAAAACAAGAAACTGGAGCACCATGCCGGAATCCAACCGGCGTCATCTGCTTGGAAGGCAGAGGTCCTGGCCGCTGAACGAACGGTGCAAGAATGCGCAAGCCCGCGCGTGAGCAAGGGCGTAACATCCAAGTTGAGCGTTACGCCCTCCCTAACGGTCGGGCTTCCGCATTTGGCGAACTAAAGTTCGCTTTCCATTACCCCTTGACGCAGATGACCTGCTTTAGCTCGGCGACGATCTCGACGAGGTCGTTCTGAGCACGCATTACTTCCTCGATGTCCTTGTAGGCACCGGGGATCTCATCGACGACGCCTTTGTCCTTACGGCACTCCACGCCTTCGGTCTGCTTTTTCAGATCATCGATGGTGTACTTCGCTTTCGCCTTGGTACGCGACATTTTTCGTCCCGCACCGTGCGAGCACGAGTTGAACGACTGCGGATTACCGAGCCCCTTGATGATGAACGATTTCGCTCCCATCGAACCCGGGATAATTCCGTACCGTTCCGCTTCGGCGTTTATCGCACCCTTACGGGTAACGTAAACCTTCTCGCCGAAGTGTTCCTCGACAGCGACGTAGTTGTGATGACAATTGACCATAAGCGGAACGCGGACGCCTCGTCCGCCCGTCTCGCGGACGGGGCGTCCG
>DAIOWA010000115.1:0-7507 GCA_036758705.1 Pyrinomonadaceae bacterium
TGCCCATCGCTTTGACGGTTTCGCGGGCGATGACCTTGTTTCCGATGGCGGCCTGAATAGCTACCTCGAACATCTGCCGCGGGATAAGCTCTTTCATTTTAGCGGTTAGCAGCCGACCCTTCGACGCCGCGGTGTCCGTATGCATAATCACCGAAAGAGCATCGACAGGCTCGCCGGATACCAAAATGTCCAGTTTTACGAGCTTCGATTCCTGATAGCCCGACAGATGATAGTCGAGCGAGGCGTAACCCTTTGAAACCGACTTCAAACGGTCGTAAAAATCGAGCACTATCTCGTTCAGCGGCAGTTCGTAGACCAGCATCACGCGATTTGTGGTGATGTATTCAAACTTCTTCTGCACGCCGCGTTTCTCGTCCAAAAGCGGCAGAATTCCGCCTAAGTAATCATCGTTCGTGAGGATCGTCGCTTCGATGAACGGCTCCTCGATCTTCGAAATTCGGCCTGTATCCGGCATTTTCGACGGCGAATCGATCTCGGCAACCTCTCCGTCGGTCGTCGTCACGCGATAACGCACGCCGGGAGCCGTCGTGATCAGGTCGAGGTTAAATTCACGCTCGAGCCGCTCCTGGATGATCTCCATATGAAGCAGGCCGAGAAAGCCGCAGCGAAAGCCAAACCCAAGCGCCGTCGAGCTTTCAGGCTCATAAAAGAACGAGGCATCGTTCAGCCGAAGCTTGTCCATCGCGTCGCGAAGGTCTTCGTACTGAGCCGAATCCGTCGGATAAAGCCCGGCGAAAACCATCGGTTTCACTTCCTGAAACCCCGGCAGAGCCTCGGTCGCTGGCCGTTGCGAGTCCGTGATCGTGTCGCCGATCTGCACATCGGCCACGGTCTTGATCGACGCAGTTATAAAGCCAACCTCGCCCGGTCCAAGCTCGTTGATCGGCGTCGGCCGCGGGCGGTTAACTCCAATGGTTTCAACCAGATACTCGCGGCCCGTGTTGAAAAATCTGATCTTCGTGCCTTTACGTATCGTCCCGTCGATCACGCGGAAAAGCACGATAACGCCGCGGTAACTGTCGTACCAACTGTCGAAAATAAGCGCCTTTAGCGGAGCGTCACGTTCGCCCTTCGGTGGCGGTATTTTCTTTACGATCGCCTCAAGAACGTCCTCGACCCCAAGCCCGGTCTTAGCCGAGGTCAACGCCGCGTCGCTCGTATCGAGGCCGATAATATTCTCGATCTGTTCCTTGATCCGGTCGGGCTCGGCCGATGGCAGGTCGATCTTGTTGAGCACGGGGACAAGCTCAAGATCGTTCTCGATCGCTAAGTACGTGTTCGCAAGTGTCTGAGCCTCAACACCTTGCGAAGCGTCCACGACCAGCAGAGCGCCTTCGCAAGCCGACAGCGACCGCGAAACCTCGTACGAAAAATCGACGTGTCCGGGTGTATCGATCAAGTTCAGGACGTAGCTTTTTCCATCCTTCGCCTTGTAATCGAGCCTTACGGCGTGGGCCTTGATCGTGATCCCGCGTTCACGTTCGAGATCCATATTGTCGAGCATCTGCGCTTCCAAGTCGCGGTCCGCAACCGCGCCGGTCAATTGCAGAATACGGTCCGCCAGCGTCGACTTTCCATGGTCGATGTGGGCAATGATCGAAAAATTTCTTATAAGCTCGCGATCCATAGCAAAAGGCAATCTATTACAATACCAGAACGCCAAAATGTCTGCACGAAAAGGCCGTCAAATCCGATTTTTATTGTCTAACTTATTCTTTCTTGGTATATTTATTGCTCCTGAACAATATCGTCAAAATTTGTATTGTTTGAATACAGGAGATTGAAATTTATGAGACACGAATACGACCGGGAAGACGGCAGCGTTAGTACGAAATTGACCTATTTGTTGATCGGCGGCGGCATCGGAGCCGTTATCGCCCTTCTTTTTGCACCGAAATCAGGCCACGAACTCCGTGGTGACATTGCTGACGCCACCCGCAAAGGTATCGAAAAGAGCAAGGAAACGGCCGCACACCTTCAGGAGCGTGCGGGTGAGTACTATGAAGTAGGCCGCGAACGCGCGTCGGAGTACATTCATACGGCACAAGAGAAGGCAGGCGAATTTGCTGAGAAGGCACGTTCGGCGGCGGCCACGACGGCTAATCCGTTCACCGCTGCAGTCGAGGCCGGAAAGGAAGCGTACATCGCCGAAAAGCGTAAAGGCGAGTCAAAATCGATCACCGAAGGCCGCCCGAGCTATCCTGTAAAGGAAGAGAACTAAAGCACTTATGAATGCGAACGATCCGCAATTCTGGATGATGGTCTCGTCGATCATCATTGCAATTTGCTTCATCGTTATGGCGATCGCTCTGATAGCGGTTGCCGTAACGGTGCGACGTATTACCGCAACTGTGCACCGGCTCGAGGAAAGGGTCGAGCCGCTGATCACGCAGGTCAACGCCATCAGCGTTCAAGGCCGCGAGGTGTCCATTCAGTTTACCGAGATCGCAACGAACCTTTCCGTAGCGACGAAACACCTTTCGGAGTCGACAGAGTTGATCAAGGACGAGGTTGCGGAACTGCGAAGTCTCGTCTCGTCGACCGCCCTCGTCGCACGCGATAAGGTCGAAATGGTGTCGCACTCGATCGACCGTACACACTCGCAAGTCATTGATACGACAGAGTTTGTACAGCAGAAGATCGTGGTTCCGGCCCGTGAGATAGCCGCCATAATGGCTGGCGTGCGAAAGGGGTTAGAGGTACTCTTCGCTCCCGCACCTAAGCAGATCGACCGGGTTTACGTCGAGGAAGACCTGTTTATCGGCTAAGGTACGATCGTCTACAACAAAAAAGGCGGATCGCAACCGGTCCGCCTTTTTCTTTTGATCTCAGACAGTTAGCTCTTTACAAATACGAGCTTTGAGGTCTGAGCGCCTCTCGGATTCGTCGTCTCGCGATCAACGGTAAGCGTCTTTCCGTCGGCTGAAAGCTTCCATGTCTCTTTTGTCGTGGAGGTGATCTCGCCGTTCGGGCCCTGGAAACTTCGCGAGTTAGAAAGCTTCAGCGAACCGTCGGCCTCAAGCGCCGCTTTATAGATCACAGGCATCTTGCCGTTCGGCCCTTCCATCTCGACCTTGGTTTCCTTGCCTTCAAGAGAATAGGTCACCGAACCGTCGCCCATCATTCCAAATCCGCGTCCCATTCCGCGTCCGGGGCCGTTTGGGCCTGCTCCCGCAGGAGGTCTGCCCGCCGGAGATTGTCCGCCGCCGCCTGGCATCTGCATCGGCGGGTTCCGCTTCGATTCGGTATCGACCTTGATCTCCTTTGCCGATTGGGCAACCGTCAACGTAATTCCGTCCACACGCATCGGCCCCGAGAGGGTCGATTTTTCCTTGTCCAACTGCCACGTCCCCGTGTAATTTGCCTTGCCCTGTGCAAGAGCCGCCATTGCCATCATCGAAATAGCGAACAGCGCAAGCGATAGCTTTTTCATCATTTGATCTCTCCCTGAAAGTGCAAAAATAAAAGATTCCGAAACCCCTTAGACGTTCACAATAACGAATAAGTTTTTCGGAATCTGTAAAGAAATGTAAAACACCACCTATTCGGAGCGCCGCTTGCCAAGGATTACTCCTACGATCCCGACCGCAAGCCCGATCAGGAACATTGCCATCTCAAAAGCGAATATAGTATTCCGCTCCAAAGTCGGGAAGAAATGCATTATCAGATCCGCAACGAACGAGAACGCCGTAATTCCGAGGCCGAGCCCGGAAACAAGGAACCCGATCGACGCCATGGCGAGATACCTGTTAGTCTTTCCGGGCGTGCTGTCGCCCTCCGTCAAATTGCTGCGACTGTAGCTGTAGCCAAAATAGATCGAAAAACCGAACAGTAGCCAAACGGCAAACCTCGTCCAGTTAGAAACGCCAAGCTCCGTCATCAGATAGAGACACGACAGCAGGCCGAGGATGGGTATCAGCGACAGTTTCTTCGTCAGGCTAAAAAATAGTAATGCCGCACCGACGATCAGAAAAAAGATCATCGGCACCTTGTGCGAAAAGGCTCCAAAGGCCGACTCGCCTTCGGCAGGCTTTAAGGTCAGGAAGTCACTGATAAATGTCGGGTTAAAGTAGTAAACAACCGCGACCAGAGCGATCAGGATCAAGGGCAAAAAGATCTGTGAGTTGATATAGGGCACGAACCGCGTTCCGCTTTCCTTGAACTCGGCGTCCTTAAACAAAACACCTGCGCATACCACAACGAATGCGAAAAGCGTTCCGATACTCGCGAGGTCGGTCACCTCGGTCAGGTTCAGGAAGAGCGCGGGAATAGCGACGACGATACCGGTGATTATCGTCGCGAACCACGGGGTTTTGAACTTTGGATGGATCGAGGAAAATATCCGCGGCAGCAGGCCGTCACGGCTCATCGCCATCCAGATACGCGGCTGGCCGATCTGGAATACGAGGAAAACGGTGGCCAATGCGATAACCGCGCTGACAGCGATGATCCCCGCAACCCACGGCAGATTCGCACCCTCGGGCCCGAACACGAACGCCAGCGGATCACCGACATCGAGCTTCGTGTAACTAACCATTCCAGTCAGCACGAGTGCGATCGCTATGTACAGGATCGTACAGACTACGAGCGAGAGAATGATCGCAATAGGCAGATCACGCCGCGGATCCTTACATTCTTCCGCGGTAGTCGAAAGTGCGTCGAAGCCGATATATGCGAAGAATACGGCCGAAACTCCCTTCAAAACACCTTCGACCCCATTCGGTGCAAACGGCGACCAGTTCGCGGGATTGACGTAGTTAAGGCCCAGGAAAATGACGAGCAGAATGATCCCGATCTTAAGAATGGTCAGCGTGGTCGACGCGAATTTCGATTCGCGAATTCCAACAAAAACAAGGGCGGTCACCAGGATGACGATCAGCAAAGCCGGCAGGTCGGCCACGATCGACATATTGCCCAACTTCGGAGCGTTCAGCCACGCTAAGTAGCCGTCAAGCTGTCCGCAGGAGATCGCCGCATCGGTATTCGCACACGCCGCTGTCAGGGCGTCAACTGTCGCTCCACCCGCGACGGCTTCGTTAACAGCTGCAAATCCGCGTCGCGCCGTGAGGAAATCCATCGTGAAATGAAGCGGGATCTCAATGCCGTAGCCTTTCAGAAGTCCGGTGAAATAATCGCTCCACGAGATGGCGACGGCGATATTGCCGATCGCGTACTCGACGATCAGGTCCCAGCCGATGATCCACGCGATGAACTCGCCCATCGAGGCGTACGCATATGTATACGCCGAGCCCGCGACCGGGATCCGCGACGCGAACTCTGCATAGCACAAAGCCGAAAATCCGCAGGCGAACGCGGTAAACACAAACAGCAATGCAACCGCCGGCCCGCCGTTGAATGACGCCTTGCCGACCATCGCGAAGATGCCCGCGCCGATGATCGCGGCGATGCCCATCAGCGTCAGATCGAACACGCTTAACGTCCGGCGAAGGCCGTGCGTTGGTTCGGCCGCGTCGGGATTATGGTCGCCGAGCCCAGCGGCTGCGTCGGCCTGAATACGGGCAATAGATTTCGTACGGAATAGCGATGTACTCATAAATTCGCGTGTGGACGATCAGTTTTGCGGATATCGTGCGGAGCGCACAATGACGGAACGCGAACTTCAGTTCGCAAGACGATGAGCGAACTAAAGTTCGCGTTCCAACAATTAGCGAATTTTGAACGAAAAAAAGCTAAGTTGCAATGGAAGGTGCCGACTATTGCGCGTTTATGGTATTCAAAAGTTCAAGTAAACGAAAACTGCGCGCATCGGGTGGTAGGCAATGCGGGCGTGTTTTGCTAAAGAAGGAATGAAAGGCTCGCCGATCCATCAGAATCTGAGTACGTCGTTCGTCGACCTGACGCTGCTTGTCCGATTCCTTCGCGACCGGAGCTTTACGGGCACTGTTCGCGTCGAATGGGAAGGCTACGACGGAGAGATCTTCTTTACGCGTTCGCCGCGGCTCCACGCTCGCGAGTACGACCGCTCGATCGGCCGGATCGCGCAGGGACAGAATGCATTTCGTCGTATCTTACAGCGTTCCCGACGGCCTTTCGGAAAGATCAGAATAGTAAAAAGCGATCCCGACCGAACTGCCGACGTTCTGCGCAAGCCATTTGTCGATGAACGGATCGTCGCCCAGGCCCGAGGAACCGTCTACGGCAAAAGCGATCAGATCGCAACGCTATCGGCAGAAGTCCCGACGCCCGCACTGCCCTTGCGTTCCGACGATACACGCGCGGCCCTGCTCGCGACCGACCTGTTGCTGTCGTTCAAGGAAGCGTTCGAAAAGAGCAAGATCAACTTCGACTCAGCGTTCGCGATCGCCTGCGGGCTGAAGGCCGACGAATATCCGTTTCTAGATCCGGATGGCGGCGAGTTCAGCTTTTATAAGGACGAGATCTTCATTAGTGGCGGTGTCGATACGATCGACCTCTTCGAAGGCATCGTCGCCGCCCTTCGACACGTTCTCGAACGTCTAACTACGGACGGCCGCTTTGCGAACTCTGCCGTCTATTTGCGGCACCGGCTCCAGCTTCACTTATCGTCTCGGAACAACGATTATCGCGATCTGCGTCTCACGGCCATCGTCGATCGCCTAGTCCAATAACCTATCTGCATCTGGCAACGAATTTCAGTAGAATCTTCCAATGGACTGGAAGATTCTCGGAACCGCATTCGTCACTCTTTTCCTTGCCGAACTTGGCGATAAGACCCAACTCGCGATCATCACGATGTCGGCCAAGACCGAATCCAAGGTCGCCGTCTTTATCGGTGCCAGCCTGGCATTGGTAGTCGTGTCGCTGCTTGGAGTTCTTGTCGGCGGAGTGCTGACGCAATTTATCCCGACCGACTGGCTCCAACGCATCGTCGCCGTAGCCTTTATCGTGATCGGGATCCTGATGCTGCTCGGAAAACTCTGATCAATGCCAAAAAGCGAACTCATCATCTATCAATCGGAAGACGGCAGCACTCGGCTCGAAACACGTCTTGAAGACGAGACCGTTTGGCTGACGATCGACCAGATGTCGGAACTATTTCAAAAGTCTCGTTCCACTATCAACGAGCACATTCTCAATATTTACAACGAGAATGAGCTGTACGAGGACTTGTCGATGAGAAAAATCGGAATTTCCGATTTTTCTACGAAGCCGACTAATTTTTATAACCTCGACGTCATCATCTCTGTCGGATATCGCGTCAAAAGCCTTCAGGGTACGAAGTTTCGCCAATGGGCGACCGCCCGGCTTCGCGAGTACATCGTCAAGGGTTTCACGATGAACGACGACCTGCTGAAGGACGCAGGCGGCGGAAATTATTTTGATGAACTCCTTGCACGTATTCGCGATATCCGTTCGTCCGAGAAGGTTTTTTGGCGGAAGGTGCTGGACATTTTCGCCACCAGCATTGATTACGACTCGAAAGCCGAAGTCGCTACATTGTTCTGCCAAACCGTTCAGAACAAGATGCATTGGGCTGCCCACGGAA
>DAIOWA010000116.1:0-7416 GCA_036758705.1 Pyrinomonadaceae bacterium
AGTTCACCGGCCGCGAGTACGACAGCTTCACCGAACTCTACTACTACCGCGCCCGGATGTACGACCCCAAACTAGGCCGCTTCACGTCCGAAGACCCGATCGGCTTTGCGGGCGGGGACGTAAAGTCGTCAACAGCCGGTGGGATGACTGCTTTCGTCGTTTTCGCGGACCGCGGATCGACGGAGTTTAGTTCAAAGTAATTCGGGCTAAAGAAACAGTATTGTCTGCACGAATAATTTCCTTGTCGCCCTCGGCGTTCTTTTTTCGCATGTACTCATAGGCCGCTGCCTTTACGGACACCTCATGCGATCAAACAAACTAAAACTAGACACCTTTCGAGCCTTTTTCATTGGATTCGCCATAGTGGCATTCGTCTTCGCCTCACTTAGTAGAGACGAGGCCAAAGTTGAAGCCGTCGCTCCTCTCGCTTGCCCGGCAGACGAGGTCACACCCGAAGTGGGGGTCACTCTCGACGCCGATCCGGGTAAGAACTTCCTTAATCCGGCTGCCGGGACATCCAAAGTTACTGTCGGAATTCGAGTCCCTAAGAGGTATCGCAAGCCGGCAACCTGTGAAGAAGATGAAGTTCCGTCCAGCGGTACTGTTACCATAACTTTACCTCCCTTTCTTAGTTATGTACGTGCCGAAACCAACACGCCGGGTACTGTGTCGGGAAGCGGCCAAAATATAACGTTTACGCACGATACGATGTCCGACGGATATCCTTTTCCGACCGGAGGGGCATCGGTCACATTGATCGTGGACCGGCCGCAAGAGCCGCAAAGTCTGCCGGAAGTTCCGGAAACAGGAAACATCGCCGCAAGTTGGACGTACTCCTATCCGAGCACGGGCTCAGGCGGGGCAAGCGGCGCCCGGAATATTGCGCTGACATACTCCCAGATGCGCGTCTCCACAACTCGAACTGAACCCGTTGGACCGGGCGACATAATTCCTTATAGCGTTCGGCTAGGCGGATATCCGCACTTTGATCCGGTTAGCTCAAAGGTAAGGATCACCGCGCCCAATAATACTGAATTTGTTGAAGGATCGATCTCGGCGAGTGGCTCGGTCACCTTCGCCAGCAACGTCGTTGATGTTGACTTCGGCTCCACTACGTCCCAGCAGACTGTCGGATACTCGCTCCGTGTTAAGCCAACGCTTCCTCCATATACGGTCGCAATAGAGCCGTTTCATTCTTACACGGTCGTTGTTAGGGATCCGAACGCGCATGTAGGAACCGGAGGCCGACTGATCAATCTAACCGGCAGCGAAGTTGGTCGCGGCGGGCGGGTCTACGTGCGCCCGCTCTATGAGATGCAGTGGATCGCGCCGACAACGGCTGTAGCGTTAAACGGAGAGCTGCCGGTAAAAGCGCGCTTTACAAATATCTCCTCAACGGAGCTAACAAACGTTCAGCTTGCGTCATGGAGTCTCACGTACGCAGGTGAGGGGCTCGGCCAATTGGTGACGCCGGTTCCGCCCGCGGTGGCCCTTTCGCCGGGACAATCGGCCGAGATCGAATACAAGTTCAAGGCGACGCGCGTAGGAAAATTCAAAGTGACAGGACACGCGGAAGCTCGCGCCGGATCGGTATCTTATTTTTCTATCCCAACCACGAGTCCCGAGTTCTGCGTTGAGTGCAGCGAACTCGAATTCACGATCAGCGTTCCCGAGAAACGGTTCGAGGTTGGTGACCAGTTTCCCGCGGTCGTTAAGGTTAAGACGCTTCGCGAGGAGCCGCTGACAATAACGTTCAATGACCCGCTACTGAAGGAAAAGACTGAATCGGGCCTGCCTGAGGACAACATTCTCTCGATCAACCCGCACGATCTTCCGCCGCCTTTCGAGCTGAATCCGACGACGCCCAGCAAGGAATTCGTCGTGATGGTGATGATCAACGAACTGGGGGCTACACAGCTAACAAGCTCTCTTTCGTACCAAGGGCCGGGCGATATCGCGGGCGAGGCAACGGCGCTGAAAAAGGTATCGGCCCCGCCGTTCGAGGTCGATATTCAGATCACGCCGAAGCAAACGGTAATGAACCAGACACCTTCGAGCAAGAAGAGCGAGCGGTGTCGGGAGATCGAAACTAACTCGACGACGATAAAGAACTGCATCGAGATCGTCACAACTGTCCGCAACGATTCCGACCGGCCGATCACGAATATCACTATCCCGAACGCCGAGAATCCTCTGACACTGATCAACGAAGTCGACCCGAGGAATCCTGGTGAGCCTCTGACGGAGATCGAGCACCAGTTTCCACCCACACCCGTGAACCTTCAGCCAGGGCAGGAAGCAACTTGGGTTTGGAGAATGAACGCTTTCGACGCACCGGCGGTTCTCGAGTTCGAACCGACCGTCTTCGGCGTTCAAAGCGGACTTGAAGTTGGCGGTCACGGAAACAAAAAGTTTCAGGTGCTCCAAAACGTGCTTCTTAAATGGGGGATGCGCCCGACAGACGGAAGGACCAGCCAACCTTCCGGCCAGCCCATTCGAGCTGACGGCTACATCGAGAACGTTTCCGCAGCGGACGGAGGTGAAGAGAAACTTCTACGAGTGCTTGTCTATCAGATGCCCGAAAAGAACGCAGGCGGCGGGTTTGTTTACAAGGCAAGTGCGGACGGCGGTGAATCTCCGACGGCCTATGAGATCTTCGACCTTCCCGCGACAGGTGACAATAAGCGACTGGATGTGAAAAGCCTCTTCAGGACGGCGCGAATGGAGCATACGACGACCGGACTCATTCGTTTTGGCGTTCGTTTATGGATCGTCGACGAGGAAGGAAAGCTTACATCCGCTACCGAACAGGCCCAATTGGACGACGAGGGTTACACAGACGAATTTTCGATGCTGTTGACCCCGTCGGCGATGATCTACGACCAGTATGTCGAGAATTGCCTTGCTAAAGGCTTCAAGCCGATCTTATGTTCTTTCAATCAGAGCTTTGCAGGTGAATTTGCCGACGGGATGTTCGGACTTTTTCAATTCGGCCTTTCCGGACTTGAATCCGGCGGAGAGGCAGTCGCCCGAACGACCGTTTACAAGATCTGGGCACAGCGCGAAATGATGAAGGCTGTGCTTGGAGACACTGCCGCACGTCAGCGGCTGAACCAGGAGCTTTACGTTCAGTATCTAACCTTTCACCAGCTTGGGGTGCTGAGCGGTCAGGTCGCGGGCCAGGCCCCGATGGCATTCGAGGCATTTTCGATCCAGATGGGCGACGGGATAGGGAACTATCTTCGGGCCATTGATGAGGGCGATATGACGTCCCTTCAGGAGCAAACAGGCAAGTTTTTCGGAGCAAATCCTGATCTCCTTTTTGAGCCGCTGATGGTCGCGGCGAGCTTTGCGAAAATGTCAAAGGCAATGAGGATTACCGAAGCGGGTATGGCTGACAATTTGTACACGGCCGCCGCGAGACAACAAGCAATCAAACAGGAGGCAAGTATCGAAGCGCGGCTCGCTGCCGCCGGTAATCGCTCTGAAGATCTGGCTTCGGCCCTGGCGGCTGGCGATAAGCTCACTCCCAGCATACTCCGGCGAGTGTTTGGGATCTCCGATACGCAGGTGAAGCGGCTGCATGATTTTTGCAAGGACAACCAAGTGATCCTGGCGTTTCGATCCCGAAGCCGGCTTGCCCAAACGCTGCTGGATACCAATATCGCCTGGCCGAAGCCGATGGCGTTCAAACACAAGACCATAAATGAGATCGATATACGTTTTCTTGGATACCGGCGACGGGCCGAGGCAAGGATCGAGATCATCGAACCGCCGGCAATGCTCAAAAACGTTCCGGAGGAACAGTTGAATACAGTTCTCGATCAGTATATGACGACACTGAAGAACCAAAATCCGGAGCTTGCGCAAAACAAGGTTCTCTTCGAGGAGACCAGGGGCCGCATGAAAACGCGTGTAAAGGAATGGAATAAATACAATCCGGAACTTCGTCTCGAGAATCTCGAAGAAGAGGTCACTGTTGGGGTTAACTTCGGCTTGAACGATCAGATGACCAAAGATGTGGGCGAGATCGGGGTTAAGGAGCAGCGAAAGGTTCATCGCATTCCCGTCGAATCGGTAACGGATCAGGTAGACGGCAGTACCCGCCGCGTCTGGGAGATCAAAATGGAAGGCCCGAACGGAGGGGATCCCCGATACATTACGGGCGATATCGATTTCCTTGCGATCCTAGACAAATACGGACGAGTGATAGACGATCCAGACAAACGGATCGCGCTCTATACTCAGCTGCAGGAGTTTATGGAACATGGCGAAAGCTTTACCTATCGTTATCAGCAGCTGCGTGCCGATGCAGAGGGTACGGGCGGATTCTTAGACTGCTGTATCGAGGGCGTAGGCGAATCGATGATAACCGTCGGTCCGTGGGACGGTCCTCCGGTTGCCGGCTACTTCGTCAAGAACCTATCCGTAATGGAGAATTTCAATGCCGCTTTCAGGCGGGTGCGGAGAACCGAGGATAAGGTTGATGATGCTGGCAAGGTTGTCCTCGATGCGAACGGAAACCCGGTGCAGGTCGAGATACGGCACGAAGATCCGACGGGCGAGTATTTACTGATCAACGGAACGCCGCTTTTGAATAATGCCGACAAGGCGTTCGTCTCACGCTTCCGGCCGCTGCTTTTCGAGATCGTCTATCAGGATTATCTCAGTCGGCTGCGATATTACTTCCCGAATTTCATCGCAAGAATGCTTGATGACGACACTGACCCGATGAACGGATTCACTGGGGCAAGCCCGTATAGCGTTTCGCAGGCCAACATCAGAGTTGGCGGGCCTGTGGTCCAGCCGGCCGGGGCCTCCGAGATCAGTTTTATCAGTCCGAACAGCTTTAGGATGTGGACACCTGAAAATGGCTGGAAAGCGGCTACACGCGACGAGGTTATCGCGGCGGGCGACCCAGGTGTTCCTGACCTTGCACCCACCACTGCGGTCTCTGACTCGTCGTCTGAAGGAGCCATTTCGATGAAGCTGGTTTCGACGGAAGAGCTTGGAGTCCAGGGCACATATTTCACTCAGGGAGATGTTGTGGTCATAAACCCCGGTGGCCTTACCCAGGAAACGGCGACAATACTGAAAAGTGATCCGACGGTGTTTCTCACACCACTTTTGCACGCACACGGTGTGGGCGAGATGGTCGTCGTTATCGGCCACGTCGAAACACGCGGATTTTCTGTTTCGGGACGCATTACTACGAACCTGGGCCGTCCGATCGCGCAGGCAATAGTAACCATGACCGATCAGTTTGGTACGACGCGCAATGCGGTAACGAATACTCTCGGCTACTATCGGATCGATATGCTGCCGGCCGACGGATCAGAATACTCGTTAACGGTGAGAAGTCGACGCTACGAATTTCAAACGCAACTCGTAACAATGACTGGAGATGTAAGTGTGAATTTCGTTTCGGATCATCCTTGATCCCATCAGGACAAACCGGGCGGAGCGATCGTCCGCCCGGTTTGTAAAAGGCCAGCGAGTTAGTTACCAGATCGCGCAGGCGTTGGCTCGGACCATGGGTTGGCCGGCCTTGCAGCCGAAGGCCTTGGCGAACTGCGGCATATTTGAGATCGGGGCGTTCACACGCCATTTCGGGAGGGCGTGCGGGTTGCCGGCAACCTGTTGGCGTTCAGCGGCCTCGGTGTATTTGCCCTGCCAGACCTGTGCCCAGCCGAGGAAGAATCGCTGTTCGGGTGTGAAGCCGTCGATGTTTTTCGGATGCGGCTTGCCTTTGAGCGAACGCATATATGCGTCGTAGGCGATCGTTAATCCGGCAAAGTCGCCGATGTTCTCGCCGAGTGTCAGCTTGCCGTTGATGAACAGTCCGGGCTGGACCTCGAACTCGTTGAACTGCTTCACCACGCAGGACGCACGCTCTTCGAACTTCGCTCGATCGTCGGACGTCCACCACATCTTGAGATTGCCGTCAGCCGCGAACCGGCTGCCCGAATCGTCGAACCCGTGCGAGATCTCGTGGCCGATCACGCCGCCGATCGCTCCGTAGTTGATCGCGTCGTCGGCCTCGAAATTGAAGAACGGCGGCTGCAGGATCCCGGCAGGGAAGGTGATGTCGTTATTTTGAGAGCTGTATGAAGCGTTAACGGTCGCGGCGGAATACGGGAATCGCGTCTTGTCACGCGGCTTGCCGAGATCTTCGAGGCTGCGTTTTTGGTTGAATTTCGATATCGCACGAAGGTTTCCGACGTAGCTAGCTTTTGAGAGAGTAAGACCCGCATAACCGCGGAGTTTGTCAGGGTAGCCGATCTTCCGTTTGAAACTCGCGAGCTTTTCCTGCGCCTGCTTCTTGGTCTCGACGCCCATCCAATCAAGATTATTGATCCGGTCTTTCAACGCCGCCATCAGGTTGTCGATCAGTTCGTTCATACGAGCCTTCGACGGAGCCTTGAATGCCCGATTTGCGTACTCCATTCCGAGAGCTTCGGCCAGCACGCGATCGGTCTGCTGGACGCACGTTTTCCACCGCGGCTGGCGTTCCTTTTGCCCGCCGAGATATCGGTTGAAGAAATCGAAATTAGGATCGGCGTAGGCTTTTGAGAGCGACGAAGCCGCGTCGTTGACGACCATGAAACGCAGATAGGTTTTCCAATCGTCGATCGACACATCCTTCAACATCGCGTTGAATTCGGTAAAGAACTTAGCCGGAGCGACGTTCAGTTCGGGCACGCTCGGGACACCGCGTTCGGCGAAATACGCGTCCCACGCGAAGTTCGGAGTCAGTTCTTTGGCTGCGGCAAACGTCAGCTTGTTGTAGTTGTTGTCAGGATTGCGGCGTTCGACCGGAGTGAGCGATGCGAGGGCGAGACGGTTCTGCAACTCGAGCACCTTGGCCGCGTTAGCCGCCGGATCCGAACTGCCGATCAGCTTGAACATTGATGTCGCGTAATCTACGAACTTCGCACGCGTCTCTACCGATTTCGCATCGGTGTTTGTGTAGTAATCGCGATTCGGCAATGAAAGTCCGCCCTGTCCTGCATTGATCAGCACTAGGTTCGTATCTTTCAGGTCAGCTCCCACGCCGAACGAGAACACGGCAGGCGTTCCGTTATCGTGGAGATCTGCGATCAGCTTTTGGATGTCCCCGCTAGTCTTTGCCGAGTCGATCGCCGAAAGCATCGGCTTTATCGGATCACCACCGGCCCGCTCGATCGCGGCTTCGTCGATACAGGTCGCGTAAAAATCACCGATCAATTGCTTGTTTGTCCCGGCCTTGGCGGTGGACTTTGCGTCACTCTCAAGTACCTCTTTCAACATCGCGTTGTTGCGGTCGGCGAGAACATTGAATGTGCCCCAACGGGATTCCGTCGAAGGGATCTCGGTCTTTTTCAGCCAGGTGCCGTTGGCGTATTGATAAAAGTCAGTACACGCCTCGACGGCCGT
>DAIOWA010000117.1:0-7415 GCA_036758705.1 Pyrinomonadaceae bacterium
GCCGGCCGTCTTTCGCTGCACCGATTTCTGCTGAAACTTCCGGTTGCGGGCACGTTGATCAAACAGATGGCAACGGCACAGCTTGCACGCTCGCTTTCGACACTGCTCTCAGGCGGTATCACGGTACCGGATTCGTGGGAGATCTCGTCGCAAGCGTTGAACAATCTCGAACTGCGGCGGCGGAGTCAGGCGGTGCTGCCGATGATCCGCGAAGGCCGTGGATTTACGGAGGCGCTTGAAACAGCGAACTGGATCCCGGCGCTTGGGCTCGACATGATCGGGATAGGTGAACGGTCGGGGAGTTTGCGTGAAATGCTCGACGAGGTCGCTTCATTTTACGACGCCGAGGCCGAGGTTAAGCTCGAGCAACTTACGACGCTGCTTGAACCCCTGATCCTTGTGGTGATGGCCGTAATCGTCCTTGCGATATTGCTCGCGATCTACTTGCCGATCATCCAGACCATTTCGGCGGGGCCGATGGGCGGACGAGGAAGATAGTCCGATTTCTTTCTTGTTCATCTTCGTCATCTTGTTCTGTGGTTTTGATCTGTTGTCTTCGAGGAACCAAGAGAAAGGCAGAACCACAGAACAGGAAGAATAGGAAGAACAAATCTGAAATGAGCCAAGATTCATCTTCTTCATCTTGTTCTGTGGTTATTGCCTTATCCTTGAAGGCGAAGGCAACCAGAAAACCACAGAACAAGAGGAATAAGAAGAACAAATCTGAATACTTTGAAGGTGTGAAGTGGGAGAAAGGCAGAACCACAGAACAGGAAAGAATAGGAAGAACAAATCTGAACAGAAGCAAGGAAAGAAGCGAAAGATGTGAAATGACTCGTATTCACCATGACCTTTTAGATATTCCTTCTTGTTCATCTTCTTCCTCTTGTTCTGTGGTTTCAGTTTCATTAGATTTGAAGCGCTTGAATATTTCGCACAACAAAAGGCAGAACCACAGAACAGGAAGAATAAGAAGAACAAATCTGAAATGAGCCAAGATTCATCTCCTTCATCTTGTTCTGTGTTTTTTGCTCGGTAAGACTTAAGGCGTTGAAGGCCGGAACGAAAGACCTAACCACAGAAGAAGAGGAATAAGAAGAATCAAGAAAAGGCAGAACCACAGAGCAAGAAGAATAGGAAGAACAGATCTGAATCGATCTGACTACGGATGAGCAAACAAACATATTGAAGGATTCGGAAATGGCGAGGATTGCGCAGAGCGATGAGATAGGATCATCGAATCGCTACATTCTGGAAGATGAGACTTACGCGATCATCGGTGCGGCGATGGAGGTTTATTACAAGCTTGGAAATGGGTTTGCGGAGCCGGTTTATCAGGAAGCTTTAGGAATAGAGTTTGAACTGCGGGACGTGTTGTTCGAGCCGCAGAAGCGCTTGCATATTGAGTACAAGGGGCGGAGTCTTGAGAAGGGATACATCGCCGACTTTATGTGTTTTGATGAGATAATTGTCGAGATCAAGGCGATCGCAAGCCTTTCGCCGCTTGATTGGTCGCAGATCATGAACTATCTAAAGGCGAGTAGATTGCGCGTTGGATTACTGTTCAATTTTGGCAGTCACGGCAAAATGGAGATGAAGCGAATCGTTATCTGATTGTCATTGAATGCATAGTGGATGATCATATTTTCTTCCTGTTTTTCTTGTTCTTCTTGTTTTTCTTATTCTGTGGTCAGGTCTCGGTTGGTATCTCGACTTGAGAATGTGAAAGAGTCGTTAACCACAGAACAAGAAAATGAAGAAGAACAGATCTGAAAGGAAGAAGGTTTAACCACAGAACAGGAAGACGAAGAAGAACAGATCTGAAAAGAGAAGGAAATGAGTACCTCAACTAACGGAATCACTACTAATGTATCTTCCCCGAGGATCGAGCTTTCGGATTTTATTGAGAACGAGCCGCCGGAGGTGATCGAGGCGAAGCAGTTGGCGAAGCGGTATCGGCTGCCGTACATCGATCTGCTGCCGTCGGACCAGGTGTCGCCGATCGATTACGAGGAACTGGCGAAGATCCCGGTGGATACGATGCTGCGAAACCATTTCGTACCGCTGCGTCGCGAGGGCCGGAATCTGCATGCGGCGATGGCGGATCCGACGAACCTTGAGGTTCTCGACGAGCTTGAGAACGCTCTCGACGTTCGGATCGTGCCGTATGTGGCGACGCAGGGTGCGATCGACGTCATACTGAAGCGCGGTGATGCGACGCAGCGAGTGCTGCAGGAAGCGGCGTCGGGATTTAAGATCTCGCTCGTAAAAGAGACCGAGCACGGTGAAGAGGTGCTCGACCTTGACCGGCTGGCAACGGATTCCGATATGTCGCCGATCATCAAGCTCGTCGATACGATCGTCTATAACGCGATGGAATCGAGAGCGTCGGATATCCATATTGAAGCCGGTGATCGCGATGTTCACGTAAAATTCCGCATCGACGGTGCGTTGTATCGCAAGGTCGACCCGATCGACATCGCGTATCACCAGACGCTGATCTCGCGTATCAAGGTGATGTCCGAGCTCGACATCGCCGAGCGCCGAGTCCCGCAGGACGGACGTTTTCGCGTGCGATACAAAGGACGCACGGTCGATTTTCGTGTGTCCATATTACCGTCCGCATTTGGCGAGAACTGCGTGATCCGTATTCTCGACAAGGAGCAGATCTCGGAGGAGTTCAAGAATCTATCGCTTGATGTTGTGGGGTTCGATCCCGAAGACCTTCGACGCTTTCGAATGTATATCAAGGAGCCGTACGGCATGGTGCTCGTCACCGGGCCGACTGGTTCGGGTAAAACGACCACGCTGTACGGAGCTTTGAACGAGATCCGAGCTGAGGAAGACAAGATCATCACGATCGAAGATCCGGTCGAATATGTGCTGCAGGGGATAATGCAGATCCCGGTGAATGAGAAGAAGGGACTGACGTTTGCCCGCGGCTTGCGATCGATCCTGCGTCACGATCCGGACAAGGTGATGGTCGGTGAGATCCGTGACGAAGAGACGGCGCAAATCGCGATCCAGTCGGCATTGACGGGCCACCTTGTTTTTACGACCGTTCACGCGAACAACGTGATCGACGTTATCGGCCGATTCCTGAACATGGGCGTCGAGCCGTATAACTTTGTTTCCTCGCTCAACTGCGTGCTTGCTCAGCGGCTTGTTCGATTACTATGTCCCACCTGTAAACGGCATTACACACCGACGGATGATGACCTGATCGCATCCGGGCTCCGACCGGCGGATGTTCGCGACCGTGAATTCTTCCGCAACGTCGGATGCGATGCGTGCAACCACACCGGCTACCGCGGACGTACCGCCATCCACGAACTGCTCGATATGTCCGACGCCATCCGGGAGATGATCATCGAACGGCGTCCTGGTTCCGAGATCCGTCGACAAGCTGAGAAGGAAGGGCTCAGATCACTGCGCGAATCCGCGGTAAAGAAAGTCTTTTCGGGCCAGACAACGCTCCACGAGATCAACCGCGTGACGTTTGTTGAGGAGATCCGGTAGGTCTTTCCGAAAATACTTATCAATTAGTAACTAGCAATTAATAATGCGAAGCGTTATCTTGAGCATTTTTGTTTTCGCCGTCTCGGCGTTCGGGCAGGTGGACGGAAATCCGGCAAATTGGTGCAGGGAGGGATTCTTCACCCGCGACACCGGAGAGTTTTCGATAGGAACGGTCAGAGGCGGTCGAACGTCAAAGGCTTATTTCTACGGTGATGAGAAAGAGGAGTGTCCCGGTTCTCCTGCCTGCCGCAAAAGAGCCTTTGTGGTCGGCGGAGACGAGGTGCTAATCAACCGAATATACGAGGGATATTCGTGCGTTTGGTACACACCGCGTTCGGGACGCCCGACAATTGGTTGGATGAAGAGTGCGGACCTTGCCGTGATGCCAACGCTTTCTGACGTTACGCACAAAGCATGGCTGGGCGAATGGAGATTCGACGACAACAGCATCGAGTTTACCGAGAACAAACTTCCTGGATATTTGAATGTGACAGGCAATGCATCGTGGGTCGGAGCGAATCCGGGCAACGTCAACGTAGGTGAACTTGACGGAAGATATAAGCCGCAAAACGGTTGGATCAACTACTCCGACGGGGATGACGAGTTCGACTGTAAGGTTCGGATTCGATTGCTGGGGAAGTATTTGGTCGTCGCGGACAATCTCAAATGCGGCGGCGTGAATGTTACTTTTTCAGGAGTTTACACTAGGAAGAAGTAGTTGATTCTTTCTGATATGTTCTTCCTGTTCTTCTTTGTCTGTGGTGAAAAATTCCTCTGATCTCGATTCCACGCGAGAAGGAAGAAAGAAATTAACCACAGAACGGGAAGAATAGGAGGAACAAGAAGACTAGGAGAAGAAGCGCAGGTCCGAAAATCTTATATTAGGGTTCGATAGATATCCGGGTCGACGTTTCCGCCGCTGACGATCACGGCAACTTTCTTGCCGCCAAATCTTTCAGGATCCTCGAGCACGGCTCCGAGTGAGAGAGCTCCGGTGGGTTCAGATTTTAGGTTGGTGAGGCCGAAGTAGAGTTTGATCGCTTCGGCGATCTTTTCTTCGGACACCTCGATAAAATCGCTTGCTCCGTCTTTGATGATCGGCCAATTGAGTTTGCCGAGCGAGAGAGTTCTGGCGCCGTCAGCGATGGTTTGAGGCTCGATCTCGTTTGAGACGATCTCGCCGGCTCGGAACGATCTTGCGGCGTCGTTGGCTAATAGCGGTTCGGCTCCGATCACGAGGGTCGGTTGGGCGTGCCGATGCATTCCGGTCAGTATTCCTGAGATCAAACCGCCACCGCCGACGGGTACGACGATCACATCAAAGTTCTCGACTGCAAGTTCGTCGCCGAGTGTGGAATTACCTTCGATCACGAACTGGTCGTCATACGCGCTTGCGATGTAAGCGTCCGGCCGTTCTTCGGCAAGCTGCCTGGTTCGCTCAGCACGGCTAACCTCGTTAACGTTGATCAGATCGGCTTCGGCACCATAACCGCGCACGGCGTCGATCTTTACCGACGCCGACGTATGCGGCATTATCACGGTACATTTCCTGCCGAGCAATTTGCAGGAATACGCTAAGGCTTGTCCGAAATTGCCCGACGAAACGCCTATGAATTCATTGTTCGGTGCGTTCAATACGACGTTGTAGGCGGCTCTGAACTTAAAACTGCCCGTGTGTTGAAACGTTTCGGAAACGATGGTGATGTCGAGCCCGAGATGGTCGCGGAGCTTGGATGATGAAATGAATGTCGTCGGGCGAATGGCGTCGTGAAGGGAAAGCATTTGTTAAGAATCGAACACGCGGGTACACTCGTCAAGTTCAATGCCGGAACCAGAGCGATATAAACCGCCCGCCGAACTCGTGAAGCATGTCACCGCGATATGCGGCGATGCGGGAGTTGTGTGGCTTGCCGAACTCCCGCGAATCGTTGCGGAGGTGGAAGAGAAGTGGAACGTGACGACGGGGGTGGCGTTTGAGAAAGGCGAGTATAATTTCGTCGCTCCGGCTGCATCGGAAACGATCGACGCTGTGCTGAAGGTCAGTCCGCCGTACCCGACCGTCGAAATATTTGCCGAAGCTGAGTTTCTTCGAGCGCTCAACGGCAAAGGAGCCGCACGGCTGCTGGACGAAGACCGCGACAATCGTGCAATCCTGATCGAACGGATCCATCCGGGCGTGACGATGGATGTCTATTTCGCGGACGATCCGTTTACGTGCGTCGAGCCGGCGATCAAGGTTCTAAAGTCGATACTGATGCCGCCGCCGTATCCCCCGTCTGAGGCGCAGTTATTTTATGATTGGTACTTTCGGTTTCAACGATCGCTCGAGACCGAGTTTCCGCGAGCCTACGCAAGCAAGGCTCTGACGATATTCGACCGGTTCTTTCAGGACGACGAACATACTTATTATCTTCACGGGGATTTTCATCCGGGGAATGTGATCAGTTCCGGTAAGAGCGAGTTCGTTGTGATCGATCCGAAAGGATTGGTCGGCCATCTAACGTACGATATCTCTGTATTCTTAAACAATCTGCACTGGTGGCAGAAAGGTTCTCCCGGCGTTCAAAGCCGGCTATTCAACGCCGCTCGACAGTTCGCGGATGCATTTGGTTTGGATGAATACACGATCAGAGAAGCCGCATACGCCGGAATGGTGATCGGAGCCTGGTGGAATTTCGAAGATATGCCAGAGCATTACGATAACGAGGTGGTCTTGGCGGACATTTGGGAAGTATAATCAGGACACCGTTTTCTCAATATGAAAAAGAATCCGCTTTTCGATGTTCTCGATCAACTGTATCGTCAGGCACAGATGCAGTTTGGCTCGGCGATCAAGAGTAAATGGCTGTACGACGGTGATGGCTGCCCGGGCTGTGGGAAAGACATAACCGAAACGAAATGGAAGAAGAAAAAGGCGTTGTCGCTTAACGCCTTTATGTATCGCGACCACGGCGTTCTGATCGGATATTTATTGTGCGGGACGTGCGCTCACACGATCCATAGCGTAGGAGTGAAAGGGGGCTATGAGAAATTGCCGGTCCACGACGAGATCGAGAAGAATTTGAAGGCCGCGTTCGTTAAGCGTCTGGGACACTAAGAAAATTATGTCGAAAGCTCAATTCGGAATGGTTGGCCTCGGGACAATGGGCCGCAATTTTCTGCTGAATGTGGCGGAGCACGGATTCTCGTGTCTTGGCTATGACCTGGACGCTGCGAAACGCGCGTTGCTGGTTGAGGAAGGAAAGGACTTTGCGGTCGCGGCGGCGGACGATCTGCCGGCGTTTATCGCAGGGCTCGACTCACCGCGAAAGATAATGCTGCTGGTTCCCGCGGGGCCGATCGTCGATGCCGTGATCAAAGATCTCGTACCGCACCTCGAAAAAGGCGACCTGATCATTGACGGCGGAAATTCGCATTTTACGGATACGGAACTGAGGGATGCGAGGCTAGCTGAATCGGGCATCGAGTTTCTTGGAGTCGGTGTGAGCGGCGGTGAGGAAGGGGCTCGACACGGGGCGAGCATAATGATCGGCGGGAAGGCTGAAGTTTATGAGCAGGTTCGACCGATGCTGGAAGCCGCGTCGGCGAAGGTGAACGGCGAACCGTGTGCGGCGCACGTCGGAAACGGTTCGGCTGGGCATTTTGTGAAGATGGTTCACAACGGCATCGAATACGGAATGATGCAGTTGATCGCCGAGGCGTACGACCTACTGCACAGCGGATTTCAGATCCGCGATATGAAGGCGGCGGAATTATTCGAGCGATGGAACGGCGGCGAGCTGAATTCATTTTTGATCGAGATAACCGCGACCGTGTTGAAGAAACGAGCCGATGACGGACGTTCGCTGGTGAGCAAGATCCTCGATACGGCGGGGCAGAAGGGCACCGGCAAATGG
>DAIOWA010000118.1:0-7378 GCA_036758705.1 Pyrinomonadaceae bacterium
GTGAGTCATGCCTCCGAATAGACTGGCAAACACCCGACTAGTGTACATCCGCGATGCTAGCCGCCTGCTGTGACGTCGCGGTCTGGTCTACCGCAAGTGTCCCGTTCCCGTTGGCTGATCCGGCGTGGATCAAGTACTGTCCTGGGCGAACCTCAGGATAGATCTCGTTGTATTTCCGCACTCCGGTTGCCCCGATCCTTCGATTTATTTGCTCGCGCGTCAAACCGTCTGCGGATTCGACACCGGAGGCCGCAAGCAGTTCTATGAAGCTCTCGATCGTAGCTTTGTGAAAGTTCGCGACTCTGTGCGCTTTATCTTCAACGACAAGGCCCTTCACAAGCCTCTTGTCTTGAGTCGCAACGCCGGTCGGACATGTATTCGTATGGCACTGCAACGCCTGGATGCATCCGGTCGCCAGCATCATCGCTCTCGCCACATTAACCATATCGGCTCCGATCGCGATCAACCTTGCAATGTGATAACCATTGAACGCTTTGCCGGACGCGATCACCTTGATCTGCTTCTTCAGGTCGTATCCATTTAGTGTGTCAACGGCAAACGCGAGCCCGTCTCGGAGTGGCATCCCGATCGAATCGGCGAACTCGATCGGAGCGGCACCGGTCCCTCCTTCGCCGCCATCGATCGCGATAAAATCCGGCGTGATCCCAGTCGCGATCATCGCCTGACACATCTCAATAAATTCAGATTTTTTTCCGATGCACAGCTTGAAACCGATCGGCTTGCCGCCGGACAGATCTCTTAGCTGCTTGATAAATCGCATCAACCCTTCAGCATTCCTAAACGCCGTGTGCGAAGGCGGTGAATTGACGGTAGTATGCGGCTTCACATTGCGGATCGCGGCGATCTCGTCCGTGTTCTTTGCAGCCGGAAGAATGCCGCCGTGTCCGGGCTTTGCCCCTTGCGAGAGCTTTATCTCGATCATCTTCACGCTCTCAAGCTCGGCCTTTTCGCGGAACAATTCAGGACTGAATTCGCCCGACTCAGTTCGACATCCGAAATAGCCGGTGCCTATCTGCCAGATCAGATCTCCGCCGTGTTCCAGATGGTATGGGCTGAGGCCGCCTTCGCCGGTATTTTGAGCAAAATTGCCAAGCTTTGCGCCCTTGTTCATCGCTAGAACCGCATTCTTGCTCAACGAACCAAAACTCATCCCGGAAATGTTTAGTCGGCTTGCGAGATAAGGCTTGCTGCAGTCTCTTCCACCGACCAGAACTCTCTGCTCTGGTTCGAGGTCGGATGGATCCACCGCATAGACAGAATGATCAATCCATTCATATCCCGGATGATAAACATCCCATTGGGTCCCAAACGGGCTTGTCGAATTCACTGCCTTTGCCCTTTGGTAAATAACCGATCGAAACAGGCGGTTGATCGGCCTTCCTTCAGTATCCGTTTCAACGAAATACTGCATTATCTCCGGCCGCACCTTCTCGAGCATATAACGAAAATTGCCGATGATCGGGAAGTTTCTTCGAATCGTCTGCTTCTTCTGCAATATATCGAGGATGCCGATAACCACGACAGGTGCGACCACGATGAGGCTTATCAGGAAATATGGGCTAACAAGGCTCAGCAAGGCAATGATGGATACTGAAACCGCGGATAAGGTAATAAATATATGTCGGACATTCATAGAAAGAAGTTAAGGCGCAGCTGTGCGCCTTCATTCCACCAAATGAATGTACATTTGTCCGTCGCCCGCTTGAAGCGTGAAATCACTCGTCGGACAGGTGTTTTCTCGCTTATCGCAACGGACCATAACACCACTGTTTCACCCAGGAAGTTTAAGAAAGAACTCCAACAGGTCGCCAACGAAGGCTACGCTCTGGACGATGAAGAAGAAACCATAGGATCCGCGCTGTGTCGGGGCTCCAATTAGGGATCAAAGCGGTAAGGTGATCGCCGCCGTAAGCGTCGCCGGATATAAACAACAGATTCACACCGAAACCTTTCACTCGCTTGTTCGCCTGGTGAAGGAAACGGCAACAGCAATTTCTGAACAGCTTATCAATCGCGACGAAGCGAAAACACATGACGCGCTAACCTTGTGACCCGTCTAAACTTACACGGCTCGCGCTTCGCTGACTAGTTCAATAAACTGTTTTGCACGATCGGTTACCAGTTGAGGATTTCCTTCGCGAATCGCTTTCACGTCAACCAAGTCGGTACCTACGCCAAGAGCGCTGGCTCCAGCCTTGATGAAGTCCTGCGCAGTCTTTAAGGAAACGCCGCCGGTCGGGATGATCTTCACCTGCGGGAAAGGCCCCTTCAGGTTTTTGACATAGCTCGCACCGCCGACTGACCCGCACGGGAATACCTTCACAAAATCGACGCCCGCACTCCAGGCGGTGATGACTTCGGTCGGGGTTAGAACGCCCGGACAGATGGGAGCACTGTACCGATGGCACAATGCGATCGTATCAAGGTTCAGCGCCGGGCTGACGATGAATTGCGCACCCGCGAGCAAACAAGCCCGAGCGGTCTCAGGATCAAGCACGGTTCCCGCACCCACGAGAACATCGCTGCCGTATTTGTCTGCGACCTTTTCGATAACACGAACCGCACCGGGAACGGTCATCGTGATCTCAAGCACGTTTACGCCACCGGCTTTGATCGCGTCAATGGCCTGCATCGCTTCATCAGCCGACGAAGCACGAACGACGGGAACAAGGCCGAGTTCTTCAATATGTTGGACGATCTGTTGTTTGTTCATTCTATCTAGCTACGCGGGCGCCTCCACCTTTCATTACACGCAGTACGTCACTAAGGCCGACAGTCGTAGTGTCGCCCGGCGTGGTCATCGCGAGCGCTCCGTGAGCAGCTCCGCAGTTAACCGCCCATTCCGGAGATTCGCCGGTTAGGAATCCGTAGATCAGCCCCGACGCGAACGAATCGCCGCCGCCAACGCGATCGAAGATATCAAGATCGGGACGCATCATCGCCTGATGAAGTTCACCTTCGGTAAAGCAAACCGCTCCCCAATCGTTGACCGACGCCGTCTTCGCGTTGCGAAGCGTTGTCGCTGCGACCGCGAAGTTCGGGAACTCAGCTACAGCCTTGCGGATCATCTTCTCGAAATTCCCGATATCGAGTTTCGAGTGGTGCTCGTCCTGGCCTTCGACCTCGAACCCGAGACAGGCAGTGAAATCCTCTTCGTTGCCGATCATCACATCGACGAATTGTGCGAGATCACGATTCACCTCCTGAGCCTTCGCCTGACCGCCGATCGCCTTCCACAGCGAATCGCGGTAGTTCAGATCGTACGAGATGATCGTGCCGTGCTTCTTAGCGACCTGCATCGCTTCCTTAGCAACTTCGGGAGTGGTCTCGGACAACGCACAGAAGATGCCTCCCGTGTGGAGCCATCTCGCACCTTCATCGCCGAAGATCTTTTCCCAATCGATATCGCCGGCCTTGAGCTGCGAGACCGCCGTATGTCCGCGGTCCGAGCATCCAAGCGCGGCGCGAACGCCGAATCCGCGTTCGGTAAAGTTCATCCCGTTACGGACCGTACGTCCTACGCCGTCATACTTCACCCACTTCACGTGCGACTGATCGACGCCGCCCTGATAGATCAGGTCCTGTACAAGTTTACCGATCGGGTTGTCCGCCAACGCCGTCACAACAGCCGCATCCAAACCGAAGCATCGCTTCAGTCCGCGAGCAACGTTATATTCGCCGCCGCCTTCCCACACCTCGAAACTTCGGGTCGTGTGGATACGTTTATCGCCCGGATCGAGCCGGAGCATCACTTCGCCGAGGGATACAATGTCCCATTTACATTCGTCTTTAGATTTGATCTTCAAAGCCATTCGTCTGTTTTGCCTTTTTACTTTTAACTTTTTACTTCGCTCAACGAGCCATCCAACCGCCGTCTACCACCATTACGTGACCTTGCACGTAATCGCTTGCAGCGGATGAAAGAAAAACGACTGCTCCTGAAAGATCGTCCGCATCGCCCCAACGCCCGGCCGGGATGCGTTCCATGATCTGCCGATTCCGCGTCTCGTCCGCACGAAGCGCCGAGGTGTTGTCGGTCTCCATATAACCCGGAGCGATCGCGTTCACGTTCACGTTGTACTTAGCCCACTCGTTTGCGAGAGCTTTGGTCAGCCCCGCGACGCCGGACTTCGACGCCGTGTAAGCAGGCACGGTAATTCCGCCCTGAAACGACAGCAGCGATGCAATGTTCACGATCTTCCCGCTTCCCCGTTCGACCATATGCCGCCCGACAGCTTGTGACAGGCGAAACACGCTCGAAAGGTTCACTTGGACGACCGTGGACCAATCTTCTTCGGAATAATCGACCGCAGGCGAGCGGCGAATCATGCCTGCGTTATTTACGAGGATATCAATTTTCCCCAGTTCCGCTAAAGCCTCCGCGGCAACTCGGCCGGGAACGTCCGACTCAGCCATGTCGCCCACGACGCTGACCGCCTTGCGACCGAGTGCTGTGATCGCATCGATCGCCTCGGCTGCACCGCCTTCTTCACGCGAATGACAGGCGACATCGGCGCCTGCCTCGGCGAGTGCGATCGCGATCCGTTGACCTAATCCGCGGGATGCCCCGGTGACGAGCGCCGACTTCCCTGCAAGCGAAAATTTAACGAGAATCATTTCTGCGACGCCTCAAGTCCGGTGGCTCCAACAGCGAATTCCGGTTGAACATTGACAACGCCGAACTGCCTATCAACGCCTTCACGATTCGCGGCCATCATCCAAAGGAAGTTGATCGATCCGCCCGGGGCCGCGACGTTCGGATGATAGCCCTTCGGCATCACGACAACATCCCCTTCGCGGACGATCTGAACAAGTTCGGGCTCGTCGCCGTTCGTGTAAACAAGCTGAATGCCGAACTGCGGCTCGGGCATGTCGATGTAGAGATAAGCCTCTTCGAGCATATCGTGATGCTCGTGCGGCGGCCATGAAGTCCAGTTGCCGTCTGAAGAGAATGTGACACCCGCCATGATCCGTCCGGCCTCAATGTTCTTTCCGAGCAGAATATTAAGATCGCGCTCAGTCGGCGGAGCACCAGCGATGAAGTGCAGTGCCGGATCCTTCCGGTTCTCCTCGAACGAAACAAACTGAATCGGATATTGCTGCTCAACGGGCGATGAGATCTCCGCAAGATCGCAGCCGTTCTCAGCCGTGATCGTCACCTGTGAATCGCGTGGGATATACAAAGCGTCGTACCGATTCAAATGGAACGAAGATTCGCCCGTCGCGATCGTCGCAGAGCCGTTCAAGCAAATGAATCCGGTCTCGTGATCGGCCGTTGAAAACTCGATCGGAGCATCGCCGGCGTCGATCCGCACGCGGCCGTAGTATACGTTCCGTGATGCCGAATTCTCCGGCGAAAGCTGCCGCGTTCGGCCCTTCGCTTTGTGCGTTCCCTTAACAAAGCAAGTCTGCTTATCGATCTCTTTGAGTTTCAGTTGTGCCTGCATAATACCTTCTTAAACCGTCGCGAGATACTCTTCCACCGCGACTTCCAACGCGCCGCCGATCGCGGCTCCGGCCGGCGAACCGGCCTCGACCGTCCAGCCATCGGTCTTACCGACAATGCTTCGGTCGATAGCATCCCGTAACGGCTGTTCGATGAACTGCCAGCCATACACGAGTCGGCCGCTGATGATCACACGCGGGATGCCGATACCCATGATCACGTTCGCGATGCCAATACCGAGATAGTCGCCGATCATCTCCAACGTCCGCCGCGAGCGGTTATCGCCGTTCTCCGCCTTCGCGACGATCTCGACGAACCGCGGCAAGGTCTCGCCCGGACGCAATCTCCGATCGCCCAAATAGAGCGACGCGGCTGCAGCCGCCGACGCATACTTTTCCCAGCAGCCTCGATTGCCGCATACGCACTGCTTGCCGCCCGCCACGATCGTCATGTGCCCGAATTCGCCCGCTATCCCGCGAGTCTGGCCGCTGCCGCGATACACCTCGCTGCCCAGAACCAAGCCGACGCCAATACCAGTACCCGATCGAACGAGAATGAAGTTCGTCATCAACCCTCCTTCGGAGTTGCGGATCTTCATCCGGGCTTCGTACATCGCCGCGGCCGTCGAGTCGTTCTCAACCACGACGCGAACGCCCTCAACCGCGAGTTCATCCGCGATCGGCACATTTCTCCAATCAAGGTTCGGTGCGTAGACGAGCGATTCCCGATTGGTATCCGTCAGGCCCGGGACGCTAACGCCGATCATCCTCAGATTTCGGTCTTTATTACGCCGAACGATCTCGTCAATGATCCGCCGCGTCTGCCTAAGCGCCATCGACACCGAGGTCGGCGTTTCAAAATCCTCTTCTTCCGCGATGTCGCCCTTCAACGAGGTCACGCCGACCTGCGATCGCCGAACCCCGAGATTGACGCCGATGAAATAATCGCCTGTATCCGCAAACGACACGACGCGCGGACGCCGCCCCTGACCTCTCACATCAAGCGTATCCTCGCGAAGTACGCCCGCGTCGATCAGCGGCTTTACGTTGTCGGTTACAGTGCTTTTATCGATCTCGAGTCGTGCCGCAATATCGGTCCGCGTGATCGGCTGTTCGGCTCTAAGCAGGCGCAAAAGCAGGCTGCGTTTGTTAACGACGGCCGCGTTCGCGGCCGCGAGTTCATTTTGAAAGGCAGTCGTTGAAGCCATACGGTTCGTAAAAGAATGAATCTTACAACGAAACCGTCTGCTCTGCCCAAAACTGAAATTCGCGATGCTTCAAGATCTCGGCTTTTGCCTGCATCTCACCGCTTGCGACCTTAGTGATGTGTTCAAAGAGCCGCGTACCAACCTGTTCGATCGACTCGGTCCCCTCGATGATATTTCCCGCCGAAACATCAAGGTCCTGAGCCATCCGCTCAAAGACGCGATTGTTCGACGCGAGTTTGACCACCGGCGTGATCGCATTACCGATCGTCGTGCCGTTGCCGGTCGTAAACACAACGACTGTCGCTCCCGAAGCAACCAATCCCGGCGTCGACTCCTGATCGTATCCCGGCCCCTGCATTAGGTTGATGCCTCGCGAACGTGGCGTCTCGGCGTACTCGATGCAGTCTTCGATACGCGTCGTCCCGGCCTTCGAGATCGCTCCGAGCGATTTGATGGTGATGTTCAGCAGGCCGCCGGCCTTGTTGCCGGTGCTGGGATTCTGATTCAGCACCGCTCCGAACTTCGACGCATACTCCTTGTACCAATCGACCATCGCGTAGATCTTTTGCCCCGTGTCGGCGTCCTTCGCTCGATGAGCAAGAACGTGCTCAGCCCCGCAGAACTCGGGAACTTCGGTAAGCAGCACGGTCCCACCGCTCTTGACGAGCAGATCCGAACAATATCCAAGCGCCGGATTGGCCGAG
>DAIOWA010000119.1:0-7311 GCA_036758705.1 Pyrinomonadaceae bacterium
CAAAGGGCGTTTGCGAAATTTCGCAAACGCCCTAATTTTATGGTGGCGGGGGGGAGACTTGAACTCCCGACCTTGGGGTTATGAATCCCACGCTCTAACCAGCTGAGCTACCCAGCCACGAATGGTTAATTATAAGTTCCGAGCCGCAAAAATCAAGTCTTTTGCACCTTATTGTGGCAACACGGCAGATTAGCGAAATCTTGTCGAGCCCATTAAGATGTTGAGACAATGCCTATTCCAAAGCCGGTTTTCGGCCTTTTTCTACTGCTCTTTCTCTGCGTCAGTGGATTCGCTCAGTCGTCATTTGTTCGTACACGGGGACATTCCTTCGAAGTGAACGGAAAGCCGTACTACTTTATAGGTACGAATTATTGGTACGGAAGCCTGTTGGGGCTTGAAAAGAATGAGAAACGCGGACTGAAGCGGCTGCGGAAGGAACTTGATTTCCTGAAGGCGAACGGCATCACGAATCTGCGGCTCCTTGGCGGAGCGGAAGGTTCCGGTTTGATCAGTGGAATCACCCGCGTTGGGCCGCCGTTGCAGCCGACGCAAGGGAAATTCGATGACGACGTGCTTAAGGGGCTTGATATCGTGCTTGCGGAGATGGGTAAGCGCGGAATGAAAGGCGTCATATTCATCAGCAACAACTGGGAATGGAGCGGCGGCTTTCAGCAGTATTTGATCTGGAACCGCCAGGTGCCAAAAGATCAGGAGACGCGTAAGCTGACCTGGGACGAGCAACGTGACATCGTCGCAAAGTTTTACGGCTGCGCGAAATGTAAGGAAGATTACAACGCTCAACTTTCGCGATTGGTCGATCGAAAGAACATGGTCACGGGCAAACGATATGTCGATGACCCGGCGATAATGGCATGGGAGCTCGCGAACGAGCCGCGTCCGATGCGCCCTTATGCGAACGACGATTACAGGGCGTGGATCAGCGCGAGCGCTGCGACGATCAAATCAAAGGACAAGAATCATCTCGTCACGATCGGCCACGAAGGTTCGATAGGGACCGAGAGCCTTGAGCTGTTCGAGGAGGTTCACGCCGACAAGAATGTGGACTATCTGACGATCCATATCTGGGCGAAGAACTGGGGATGGTTTTCGGGCGACAAGATCGCGGAGGGTTTTCCGAATGTGATCCAGAAGGCGTCAGATTACATCGAGCAGCACGTTGGGGTAGCGAAGAAACTAGACAAGCCGCTTGTGATAGAAGAATTCGGCTTGCCGCGCGATCGGCACAGTTTCAGTCCGGCTGCGTCGACTGAGTATCGCGACAAATATTTTAGGAAGATCCTCTCGTACATCGGCAACCGGCCCGACGGTGAATCTGCCGTCGCCGGAGCGAACTTTTGGGCATTCGGCGGAACTGCTCGCCCGATCATCGGACAGAAGTTCTGGAAGCCGGGCGATGAATATATGGGCGATCCGCCGATGGAGGAACAGGGGCTGAATACGATCTTCGACAGCGACAAAAGTACGTGGCTGGTGTTGAGTTCGATGGCCCGAGCGATCCGCGGCAGATAAAATACTTTTTGGCCAGCGTCACGGGAACTTGGTAAAATCATTACTCGCACTTAAGTCGAACCTCAAAATATGCCGGTCTTACTAGCCGCCGCGGTTGAACATTCGGCCGTCCTGCTCTCGCTTTTCCTTATCCTCGCCGCCGCCAAACTCATGGCGGAGATCTTTGAGCGCCTAAAGCAGCCGGCGGTGGTCGGCGAGATCCTGGCTGGTGTGATCATCGGCCCGAGCCTGCTCGGTTGGGTTCAGCCGAGCGATCTGATCAGCATTATTGCTGAGATCGGCGTGATCTTTCTGCTCTTCACGGTCGGACTCGAAACTAAGCCGCAGGACATTCTCCGCGTAGGAAAGCGGGCATTCCTTGTAGGCACACTTGGCGTCATCTTTCCGTTCATCGTGGGTTACCTTATCGCGATGTGGTGGGACGGATCGTTCGTCGAAGCAATGTTCATCGGTGCGGCGTTGGTCGCGACATCGGTAGGAATCACGGCCCGCGTGCTCGGTTCGATGGGCCTGCTTGAACGTGAGACGTCGCGGATCATCCTGGGTGCCGCGGTGATCGACGATATCCTTGGGTTGATCATACTGTCGGTCGTTTCCGGGATCGGTGAGGGCGGCATCGACGTAATGGCCATTGCGAAAACCGCAGGGCTTGCGATCGCGTTTACGCTCGTGGTCGGACTGTTCGGCTCAAAACTATTCAATCGTCTCGGCCCACGGATCGAGAATTTTAAGAGCGGAAATTCGATGTTCACGTTTGGCCTGGTACTATGTCTGGGCCTATCGGTTGCGTCGATGTACTTCGGCGTCGCGGCGATCATTGGAGCGTTTCTCGCCGGGATGGCTCTCGCGGAAACTACGGAAGGGAACAACAAAGTTCATCAGCTAACGAGCGGCGTGACCGAGTTTCTTGTGCCGTTCTTTCTCGTAAATATCGGGATGCAGCTTAACCTGTCCGTCTTCCGCGATTCGAGCGTAGTTGTCTTGGCGATCATCATCACTGTCGCTGCTGTAATAACGAAATTCATCGGCGGCGGATTGGGTGTACTCGGTATGAAAAGGCGAGAGATCGCGCAGGTCGGCGTCGGTATGATCCCGCGAGGCGAGGTCGGTATCGTGGTTGCGCAGATCGGGCTTGGAATGGCCGTTATCAGTCAGCAGTTTTTTGCTTCGGTCCTCTTTATGGCGGTGGCGACGACGCTGATCGCTCCACCGCTGATCAAGATATTTTTCGCCGAAGATACTGATAATGACGGTATTATTGATGAATTAGAAGAACGTGATGTCTCTGACGAATACTCGAGGTTAGGTTGAGCAATTTCTACCGCAGTTTCTTCTCTCTCGCTTGCGTCGCTGCTTTCGCGGCCATCTCTTTTGCGCAGGCAACTCGTACCATCGTTATCGCTACCGAACCGGACGCACGAGTTTGGATCAACGGAGTCCTGTACGGAACGACCGACGCGAACGGCAAACTTGAGATCAAAACAGTGCTGCCGGGGCGACGGACTATTCGAGTACTCGCGCCGAGCTTCTCCGAGGTTAACAAGCCGCTTCTTCCCACGCAGCGGGGTGAGATAAAGATCCCTCTGACCGAGACTCGCGACCCAGCCGAACTTGCGTTTCATGAAGGCGAAAGACAAGCAACCCTCGATCGGGCAAAAGCCGAAGCTGCATACCGAAAAGCGATCGCGGCAAATCCCAAGCTGATCTCAGCTCACCTGGGGCTGCTGCGAAATCTGGCTGAGGGGCGTTCGTACGAGAAAGGCCTTGTCGCACTCAAGGAGCTGCGAAAGGTTAGCCCTCGAAATGCCGAGGCATCCGCGATCGAAGGACGCATATATAAAGATCAAGGCGACGAAACGAAGGCGATCGCAGCATTCAAACGCGCGATCACCGAAGGCGGCGGTTTTCAGCCGGAAGCGTACGCGGGCCTCGGTCTGTTGTATCAGAGCCGAGCGGAAGCTCTAGCTGACGAGGAAGACAATCAGACGGCCGCGTACAATGAGGCCTCGAAGAATCTTATTATGGCCGTCAAGCAGCTTTCCGGCGCACCGGATGCTGCTGTTATCTACCAACTCGTCGGTATGATCTACGAACGGCAAAAACGATATAAGGAGGCGATCACACTCTACGAAGATTTTCTAAAAACTTTCCCCGATAGCCCCGAAGCCGAAGCCGTCAGATCATTCATCGTCCAGATCAAAAAAGAAATAGCCGGCGAACAGTGAAGAATATTCGCAAGGCTCAAAAACTGTTCCGTTTCATGCGGAATGCCTCTTCTTTGAGGCTTCCGTCACGTTGGCGGAGTGCGAGGTAGATGTTGAGTTCGTCTCTGGAGGCTCGCTCGAATGTGAGGCCGGAGAAGTAGAGGCGTTTGCCGTCTTTCTTTACGAACTTGAAATCGACCGACTTGTCTTTTTCTTCCCAGCCGGTCAAGTCAGGGTTGAAGTGTTTGAGCCGAAGAATGATCGTGCCTTCGGTCTCAAGCAGCCACATCATCTCGTAGAAAACCGGTTTACCCTCTTTGATGAGGCGATAAGTGCCGATCATAACGCCACCCTCGGGTTGGCTCCATGTTTCGTCCGAAAAACCGCCGAGTCCGGTTCCACGCCAGCTTCCCGCGAGCCACGCAGCATCGGCGATCGTCGCTTTCTCGCTCGATCCTTCACCCAATTTGAGCGTATTCTCCGTGTTCTTTACTTGAGGATAGTTAGGGATGACAAGAATAATGAGTGACGCCGCGACGGTGAAAAGATATTTCATTTTGTTCTCCGTCGTATTGACGAACGAGGCTCGTCAAAATGGACGAACTATTGTCTCATCGGTCTTGGATACACGACTGGGCCTCGATTGCCTGCTTTATCGACTGCCCGAACGCCGAAGAAGTAGTTGTCCTTCGACATTTTCGGCGCCGAGTAAGCGGTCACGTTACCGACGAACTTCGCGTTGGTCCAGTCCGCCGCGGTCGTGTCGCGCCAGACCACTTCGTATCCCGCAAGATCCGCGTCGGTACTTGCGTCCCACTTCAGATCCGTATCATTTGTCAGCCGTCCGGTCACGATGCCGACATTCTTCGGCTTTGCCGGAGCATTCGCAATACTCGCAAGTGTGATCATATTGATCCGCGTCGCGTTGGCAACATACGCAAAATCGACAAACTCTGGGGTGTCGCCGTAGAAAATACCTTTCTCGGTTCTCAAGGTTTGATGCTGATGCGTGTAGTCTTCGTCAGACTCGGTGAACCTGAGTGCGGGGAAACCGCGTTCGAGAAACGGGATGTGATCGCCGCCGCGGCCGTAGCGATCTCGCCGATAGATGACCCATGCAGAGAAGTTTTTCAGATATCGCAACGTTTGCTCTTTCACATATCGTCCGAGCTGCCGCGAAGGCGAATCATTCTCGCCGCCAACGCTTCTGCGGGTCGCAGCCTGCTGTGGAGTTTCGTCCGAAGGAACACCCTCTGCAAAAACACGCAACCGATTTCGAAACTGTGAATTCTTCTGAGTCGTCACGCCGCCGATGATGTCGTTGGTGATCATCAGCTCGATATTCATCGCTTTTTTCTTCGCTTCCTCGGCGTAGTGGGTTGCTCCGAGCAAGCCCTGCTCTTCGCCGGGCACGGTCATAAAGACGATCGTCGCGTCAAACTTCCGCTTGGACATCACACGCGCAAGTTCGATGACGGCGGCCGTTCCCGAAGCGTCATCATTCGCACCGGGAGCATCGCATTTCGCATCGATCGGCGATGAACACATCGAATCGTAGTGGCCCGAGACAACGTAGACCCGATCGGGATCGGTCGAGCCTTTCAGCGTTGCGACAACGTTCGTCAAGACGGTCGGCTCGGGCACGCGGTTCGCCTTTGGCTGAGTGAAACTCTGTTTCTCGACCGTCATACATCCGCCGCACTCGGCGTTGAAACGCTGAAATTCCGAGAAGATCCAGTCGCGTGCAGCACCGACTCCGCGAGTCGGATTGTCCTGTTCGGACAACGTGTTCCGCGTGCCGAACGAAACGAGCTTCCGTATCGATGCCTCGACGTTTTTCGCCGAGATCTCACGGACCATCCTTTGGATCTCGGGATCCGGACGCATCGGCGGTGCGGCCGGAATCTGACCGAATACCGAGAGCAAAGACACTAGCACTAACGAGCACATGCAGATAGATCGTTTCATTTGGTTACTAGATCAAGGAATGGAATCATCTACAATTTACCGCTGATAAGTGTTCAGGTAAAGTGTTGAGAGTTTGTGAAGGAATGCATCAATTTGTCCGCGTCGGTATTCAGTTTTGCGTCTTGGAATAACGAATGGGCTCACGGTTGCTTCAGAAAGGCTCGAATCTTTCCAAACGGAAGGCGTTAGCTGATAGTGCGTCTTTATAGCCAGAGCGCTACGATCGTCACGCGAGTATGGAGAAAATATGAAATCGACAGCGATCCTACTTTTTATCTTGTCAATATGCGCCATCGTCTCCGCTCAGCAAGGACACGGCTCGCATCCCGCGCCTGAGAAGAAGGCCGTTTGGCTCGACGACGGACTCGGCGGTATCGACCATCCGGTTACGACCAAAAACCCTGAAGCACAGAAGTTCTTCAATCAGGGTTTGATGTATCTCTATGCGTTCAATCACGCCGAGGCGATCAACTCTTTCCGTCACGCCGCTGAGCTCGATCCGGACATGGCGATGGCCTATTGGGGAATTTCGCTCGGTTTGGGATCGAATTACAACGTCACGGCCGACAAGGCTCAGCTCACGGAAGCCTATTCAACATTACAGAAAGCGATCTCGCTTCGCACCAAACTCAGCGAGGACGAGCGTAATTACATTGCTGCATTGTCGAAGCGATACTCAGCCGATGCTGCATCCGATCGAGAGAAACTCGGTAACGACTATCGCGATGCGATGAAAGCGCTTGTCGCAAAGTATCCTGATGATCTTGATGCCGCCACGCTTTACGCCGAGAGCATGATGAACCTGCGTCCGTGGCAGCTTTGGTCGCTGGACGGCAAGCCGGCGGAAGGAACGCTTGAGATACTCGCCGTGCTCGAAGGGGTACTAAAGCGAAATCCGAAACATACGGGGGCAAACCATTACTTCATCCACGCGATCGAAGCGTCGCCAAATCCTGAACGCGGGCTTGCTGCCGCCAACAGGCTTCTCGGACTTGCTCCGAACGCCGGGCATCTGGTGCATATGCCGTCGCACATATACCTGCGGACCGGAGATCACGACGTATCGGTAAAGAGCAACGACCTCGCGATCGCCGCGGACCGCAAATACATCGAGCGAAGCGGGTCAACCGGGCTCTATCCGTTGATGTACTACAACCACAATATCCATATGCTCGCGGCATCACACTCGGGCGCGGGGAATTTTGCCGGTGCGATCAAGGCTGCGAAGGAGCTTGAAACGAACGTCGGGCCGAATGTGAAGGCGATGCCGATGCTCGAGATGTTTATGCCTTATCATCTGGTGACGCTGATGCGTTTTCAGAAATGGGATGACGTGCTCGCATATCCGCAGCCGGCCGCTGAGATGAAGGTGACCAATGCGATGTGGCGGCTCGCCCGCGGTCTTGCTCTAAACGAAAAGCGAAAAACCAGCGAAGCAGAAATCGAACAAAAGGCTCTACAGTCCGTCATCGCGACGATCCCCGCAGACGCGGGTCTTGGCAACAGCTCTGCCCATGGTGTGTTGAAGGTTGCCACGGAACTGCTGTCCGGTGAGATCGCGTTTGCAAAGGGCGATACGAAGGCCGCACTCGATGCGCTTCGCCGGGCA
>DAIOWA010000120.1:0-7303 GCA_036758705.1 Pyrinomonadaceae bacterium
ATAGATATGAACATAAAAATATCACCGTCAAATTCGGATGAACTTAACGTTGAATTTCTGTAAATCTTAAAAGTCTAGTAGCCGCAATGGTAGTTGGAACCTTCGAAGTGATTTATCCAGCCATCGCCTTGCCGCTTGTAAACGTTGAAGCCGGCTCCTTCGAATGACATCACATACGAAAAGATCTCGCTGTCGCCATCGCCGTCGATGTCAAAGATATCTAACAACCGCTCGTGATAGACTCCGCTATCGACATCCTTGATGTCCTCGCTCATCGTCTCTTCCTGCTTTATCCGGCGGCTTTCCGAATACCCAAATCGGTATTTTTTGTCGGCTCCGAGTTCGGCGATAAAAAAGAGGACTTCCCGTTCGGTCGCGCTGGGCTCGACCCAGAAGGATCCGACCATCTCAGCCTGGCCGTCATTATTGACGTCGAGCGCCGTAAGATTGTGATACTTCAGGTTCTTCGCCACGTCGGCGGATATTGACTTCTTTGCAAACGCCTCTCGAACAAGCGTCTCGATCTCGGCTCGCTCAGCGGGTGTCGGCAATCGTCTGATCCCGCTTCCGGGCTTGGTGATCTTAGCGTTCGTGGCGAGCGCCATGATGTTGCCTTTGAGAGCTGAACGAGTAGTCTTGGTCGCCACATTGGCTAGATAGTTCACACACTCGCCCTTTGGATCGGACGAAGTCACGGTCACGTTCCCCGAAACCTTTCCGCCAAATATTAGCGGAAACATTTTGCCCTTCGAGAAATACGTCCGATGAAAGGCGGTCAAAACCGCCGCTTCTGAAGCGCCATCGATGGCGGGCGTCATAACGCCTTTCGCTCCGATGTATCCGATCGGTTCGATCGCTTTGCCGTCGTTCAGCACCGCGAAGATCACGGTTTTCGCCGGCCTGACCGCCGCGCGACGCTGAGCCTCGGCAACGGTCACGAGTCCGATGCTCAATGCAAACAATACGAGTGTCTTCATTCGTTATACTTTCCTCGCGATCGATTTACCCTGCATGAACTGGATCAGGTACTCGCGTCCGCCCGCTTTCGAATCGGTACCGCTCATATTGAATCCGCCGAACGGATGCACGCCTACGAGGGCTCCCGTGCATTTGCGATTCAGATAGAGATTGCCGACGTGAAAATCGCGTCGGGCCTGTTCGAGCCGTTCCTCGGACTTCGAATAGACCGCACCCGTAAGTCCGAATTCCGTTCCGTTTGCGATCTCAAGCGCATTGTCGTAATCCTTCGCTTTGATCACGGCAAGTACCGGTGCAAAGATCTCTTCCTGCTCGATGGTATCTCCCGGTTGCACGTTGTCTATGACGGTCGGAAGGATAAAGTATCCCTGAGTATCATCGCCCGTTCCGCCGATCGCGATCTCGCCGCCTTCTTCGACACCTTTCTGAATATATCCGAGCGTCTTGTCGAACGAGCGTTTGTTGATCACCGCAGCCACGTTCGTATCGCCTTCGGTCGGCTGACCGACCTTCAGCTTTTCGGTCAAAGCAACAACCTTTTCAAGCAGTTCGTCGTGGACTTTTTCATCAACGATCAGACGCGAGCAGGCCGAACATTTTTGCCCCTGGAAACCAAACGCAGCCTGAACGATACCAGTCGCCGCCGAATCGAGATCCGCGTCATCCGCAACGACTATCGCATCCTTGCCGCCCATCTCGGCGATCACTCGTTTGATCCAGATCTGGCCTTCACGAGGTTTTGCCGCAACTTCGTTAATGTGAAGTCCGACACCCTTCGAACCGGTGAACGAAATGAATCGAGTCTTCGGACTGGTAGTCATCGCCTCGCCCGTCGCTGAACTTCCGGTGAGAAAATTAATAACACCTTTCGGCAGCCCGACCTCGTCGACGATCTCCATAAACTTTGCGGCGATCGTCGGCGAATCTGAAGATGGCTTGAGCACGACAGTGTTTCCGGTCACAACCGCAGCCATCGTCATCCCTGCCATGATAGCGAGCGGAAAATTCCACGGAGGAATAACTGCTCCGACGCCAAGCGGAATGTATTCAAAACTGTTGTCTTCACCCGGAACTTTGGTTATCGGCAATTCCTGTGACCAGCGAAGCATCTCGCGTCCATAGAATTCCAGAAAGTCGATCGCCTCAGCAGTATCGCCGTCAGCCTCAGCCCAGGTCTTCGCTACCTCGACCACCATCCAGGCAGAAAGTTCGTGTTTGCGCTGCCGCATAACATCGGCCATTTTGAACGCATATTCCGCACGTTCCGCCGGAGGTACATTTCTCCACGACTTGAATGCTTCAGTCGCGGCATCGATCGCCTTATCAACGAGCGATGTGTCGGTATCGACTTCCGAGAAAACCCCGACAACGTCAGACTTATTCGCCGGGTTGTAGCTCTCAAACTTGCTATCGAGCTCGATCTTCTCGCCGTTGATCACAACCGGATATTCGCGTCCAAGTTCCCCGCGAACCTTCTCGATCGCAGCCTTCATCGCCTCGGCATTTTCCGGCTTCGAATAATCTGTAAACGGTTCGTTCTTAAATTCGTCCAATACTCTTTGCGTCTGCATATCTACTCCCATTTTCCAGTCTTCTGTAATTGTTTGATCTTTCGCTTTGCCAATTCCCGTTTCAAAACCGTCATCCGATCGAGAAACACGATCCCGTCGCAATGATCCGTCTCGTGAAGAACGCACCGTGCGGCTAGATCGGTGAGGTCGTGTTCGATCAAGTGGCCTTTCACATCCTGAGCCCTGACGATCACGCGCATATCGCGTTTGACAGACTGATATAGGCCGGGAAACGAAAGGCAGCCTTCGTCGCCGACCTGTTCGCCTTCAACCCGGATGATCTCGGGATTAATAAATGCCAGCGGATTCGGTCGTCCTTCCTCTGCTACGTCCATCACAAAGAACCGCTGCGATAACCCGACCTGAGGTGCCGCCAATCCAACGCCACCGGCATCGCGCATGGTCTCGAACATATCCGTAACGGTCCGTTCGAGATCGGCTCCAAATTCACCATCGCCCACTGGTTTGCCAACTGTAAGCAGAACCGGCTCCGGATAATGGACTATCCTCATCAAGGCCATAAACGGTTATTTTACCGCAAATGTCCGCGTTTTAGATAACTGCCGATAGAATCACAGCTTGCGCGTTCGTGATTCGACGGGCAGGAGGTCTGTGGTGTCTTCTGCGACACTTGGAATGGGTTGTAAATCTCCGGTTTCCAGAAATCTGCCGGTTTCCGGCGAAGGCGAAAAAGTGGTTGCCGAGGTTGCTTGCAGTTTCTTCCGCTTGTCCTTGAGAGACTCGTTCAAGACGACATACGAAAGAGCGAGGGACGCAAAGGTTAAAAAAAGCGCGAGTAGAATACCTTTTAAAGGGTCTTTTCCCGACACGACCATCGCGAGAATGACTCCTACGATCAGCCCGATCGCACCGAGTCCTATCATTATCGCGAAGCCTCCAAACACAAACGTGCCAAACCGCTCAAGCATCTTCTCTTGCTTTTGCAGGGTCGCCTGTTGTGCGTTCGGAAACTGTAATAGAAGAGATTCGGAGACAGACTCCAGGTTCATTCCGCAGTTTCGGCAGAATTTCTGTTCGGTGGAATTATTGGCTCCGCTGTAAAAATCGTTCGAATTTCGTTGCCAATACTAACGCCTTACGAAAACCTGCGTCACGTAGACTCGGTTATCCCTCGTTCGATAGATCCCGATGCCGGTATCGGTCCATTCGCGGTCAAGGATATTTTGACGATGGGTCGGCGATCTCATCCAGCCCCGTACGGAAAATGATGTGAAATCATTCATTCCGTCGCACATGAACAAATTCTCGCCGATCTTGGACCATCCGACCTTCGCTGCTCGCTGTATCACCGTCTTACCGTCGCGATCGGAATGGCCGAAGAAGTTTTCGAGCGCCATCTGGCGCGAAAAGTTTCGTGCAACGCGGGCGAGATCGTCATCCCATTCAAGATAGCCGAGCCGAGATCTTGTACGCTCTCGATTTACGAGCTCAAAGATATCGGACTCCTCATTCGACTGCGCCGCAGCCGCAGCGAACAGTCCAAGGACAACGGTAGATAAAACTATCGCAAGCAGAAAATGCCTTGCCATATCATTGATGCGAAATTCCTAAGGATAGAGAGATTACTTGGGGAAAGAACTCACGAGAATGATAGCGGTTCCAAGCCGTGCCCCGCAACAGAAATCACGCGTTAAACACAAAAATGCCCGGGTTGTCGCCCGGGCATTTATTATCTCTGGCTGTAGTTTACCAACCGCCGCCGCCGCGTTTACCGCCGCCACCGCCGCCGTATCCACCACGACCGCCACCACCGCCGCCGCCGTATCCACCGCGACCGCCACCACCGCCGCCAGCACGTGCTTCGCGGGGTTTTGCTTCGTTAACGGTCAGCGAACGGCCCTCAACTTCCTTGCCGTTGAGGCTCGAGATCGCTTCTTCGCCTTCCGACTTCGACGACATTTCGACGAACCCGAATCCGCGCGAACGGCCCGTTTCACGATCTTCGACGATGTTAGCTGATTCGACAGTACCAAACGGTGCGAACAGATCGCTGAGGTCTTGATTCGATGTATTGAAGGAAAGATTTCCTACGTAGAGTTTCATTGACATTACTATTTTCCTTTCCGGACTTAAATACCGGTTTGCTGCAGAAGTTTCGATTGACTGCGTTTCGCTTTCAGGAAAGGAAAGGCGGCTTTCGGATGCTCACGAATTATCGTTGAGAGTCACTTCTAGTGTTCTAACAAAGGCCTGCTCTCAAACTTATCCAAAAACCGTTAAAGACGAGCCGCGCTCAAACATCGAGCGCGAGAGTAGGTTCAACAAAGCTAATCCTGACATACAATTGCAGGGTTAGCAATAGCAATTTCACGTATTCGAACCCGTTACCCAATGCCGCGGACAGATCGGGCGACCGGACGTTCATAGTTTTGCCGAGCAATAAGGCAGATCGAATTCAATTTCACACGCTTTGGACTCCCAGGAAGGACCTCCGAATACTCATAGTCGAATGCGTATGTAAAAAATCCTGCCGAAAGCTTTTTGCAGATATCATCCGCGAGGTGAAATGAAAATGCGTCCGCATAATGGCCAAGACCTTGATCGACGTGCCCAAGCATTTCACCATCGACGGAATTGAGATAAACCGGGATGCTTGCGATCACATCGCATCGGCTGTAGAGATCGCCGAGCACGTGTCGACGCGAGAGTGAGATCGGTCCGGATGTCATTGTGTCATTTTAGCACACATCCCGGAGATGCAGCTGAATGCTCGAATTTAAGGTGTTGCGGCCGTCAAGGATTCGCGGACGGACTTAGACCAATTGCACAGCAAATTCGCGTCATCCGGCGAGAGAGACGCGTCGCGATGAGCCCACAAGTATGATGGAAGGGGCATCTCGCCTGATTCAACCTGCTCGCAAACCTCTTCAAGTTTTTTCGCCTTTCGTTTCGCTGTATAAGTTCCCCAGACACTCAAATTCAACTCGCGGCGGCCTTCGTCGATGTGATTTTTCAGCCACCAATTCACCGGCGTGATCCGCGAATACCACGGATAGGCCGTCTCGTTCGTATGACAATCGCTGCAAGATCGTTTGAGAATCGCGGCTACGTCCTCCGGAACCTGCATTGACGCCTCAAGTCTTTCTTCCGGATTGACAGCCGGGTTTGTAAACGAAGGACGGATCAGCTGACTGATAAGGAATAACGCAGCCAGTCCGATCACAGAGTACTTAAGGATCTTGAGCATAGTGTTCGTCAATTAGACATTCGGCTCCCCACTTCTATTCCATTTTCTTACAAGGCGGTACTAAAATATAGCAGATGTCGTTCAGCCCGGTCCTCATTGCAATCCCGATTTTCGCAGCCATGATCGCGATCGAGGCGTGGTATGCAAGCCGGCGTGATCCGGACGCGTATCAGGCGAAGGACGCGTGGAACAACATCCTGATCGGATTTGTATCAGTCTTCTTTGGTGCAGTTTTCGGCATCGCCATCGGCTTTATTTACGCGGCCGCGTATTCCATCGCTCCGTTTAAATTCCCTGCCGACGCATGGTGGACCTGGGTCATCTTGTTCTTCGTCGACGACTTTGCATACTACTGGTTTCACAGAGTCAGCCACGAATCGCGCCTATTCTGGAACTTTCACGTCGTCCATCATTCGAGCAATTTCTACAACCTCAGTGTCGCCGTTCGGCAAAGCTGGTTCGGCGCGTTGGTCCACTGGATGTTCTACGCGCCGATAATGCTGCTGGGATTTGCTCCGTGGATGTTCGCGATAATGCACGGATTCAATCTCATTTATCAGTTTTGGATCCATACGAGATTCGTAAAGACGATGGGTCCGCTCGAATTAATTCTAAACACTCCATCGCATCATCGTGTTCATCACGGCGTCAACAATCCCTATCTTGATAAGAATTACGCGGGCGTACTGATCATCTGGGATCGAATGTTCGGTTCGTTCGTACAGGAAACCGAAGAACCGCGGTACGGCATCATCAAACCCGTCAATTCCTACAATCCGCTTTGGATCAACACTCACGCCTGGGCAGAGATGTGGCACGCGATGCGCGAACGTCCGACATTCCTTGGCAAATTACGCTGTGTTTTTGCGTCTCCTAATATGGACAAGTAGCGCCTTTCGTGGGCTACGAATAAACGTCGCATTTCCTTTCCGGAAAACGCTTTATCAAGTGGAGAATGTGTTTCCGCGAAAATCACAATGAAAAACTTACCTTTTCCCCTGATCCTATCCGTCCTACTTGCATCTGCGGCCTTCGCCCAGACGGTGACCATTACAGGCGTGAAGAAGGTCTATACACGACCCAAGGCGTCCAGCAAGTACAAAAAGACCTTTTCGATTCGGCGGCCGGTCGTGAAGGCGAGTACAAGCGCTCTTTCACAGAAGATAACGGCCGCTATCGATCCCGTGAATATCCTCGAGATCGACCTAAAGGACGAATTGTCAGGAAGTGAATGGCTGTCCGAAGCTGATTTCGAAACGGTTTATAACGACAACGGAGTCCTAACCGTTAAGGAATGGATGGAAGGAGCAGGCGCGTATCCGGACGGGGTAACTAAATTCGTTGTGATCAACACGGAGATCGCAGAGCGGGTAACGCCTGACAATGCGTTTCAAAACAAAACCGGCCTGATCGCTTTTATCAAGGGGAAACAGGACGCGGAAGTACAGGAGGCGATCAAGGAAATAAAGGCGAATCCTGATTTTGGAGACGGAGATCCGAAGGAGTTGTTCGAATATACCGGCTTCGAAGATAAAGATCTGGCCGA